>JAKAYH010000441.1 GCA_021826835.1 Thermoplasmata archaeon
CCTTGTTCTCGTACCATTCCTGTGCCCTTTCCTCTCTTCAGTTCTCTCCTATGGCATTGATGATAACTGAACTCTTGCTTCTTCTTCCATAACACTGTTTAGAAACCACTCTATCAATCTCTTTTTTCCTTCCTTGCTGTCCTGAAGAAAACTACTTATCACTTCTTTCACTACATCTAATTGGTCCTGCATTTTTTCACCTCATCAATCCTGAATTGTGCAGGACCTTTTCAATTTTACAGCAGATTCAATACAGTATCAAAATGGATGGTTTTGGGAAAACATCACTATGCATTTTTCTTTATTTACTAATACTTTTAGTGTATTCACAATACAAATATTGGTCATCATACTGTCATGTGGATTCATGGATAAAACTGTAGATTACCACACCTGAAATATATGGCAGTCTTCAGGTGCTCCTTATTTCTAAATCAATACGCCACCTTTTCTATGAGTGCTATATTTGAATTGATACCCTCTGCCCTTGCATTGGTGATCCTATGAGTGAAATGGTTCATTATCTTTTTCCAGATGTAACTTCATCATCCTTGCAACATCCTTCATTGCATCATCCATGGATGGTACATTCCATAATTCACGTATATTCTCCTTCATGGAATATGTCTTTCCTGTAAGGAGAAATAATTTCGTAAGTTCCTCATATCTTTCCCGGTATTTCCCAAGCAGATTCCCAGATAATTAGAGCCGTATATATCTGGGTCCTTTGAGATCATCTATTCCTTTCGCCATATATATGTGGTTCTCTTTCCTGCTGGTGGAATCAACTGCCATATTCACATGCTTCATGACATGGAACCTGTCAAAGACGATCTTTATTCTTTCATTAGGAACATGTTCCGTAGTGGATGACATGAGCGGACCCCACATGTTCATTGAGATTGCAGTAATGGACGAAAGCTGTTATTTTGAAAGAGTGCTGTAATATTCATCCAGCGATTTCTTCTTCCTGCCATATGAAATGTATTCCACACCATTGTTGATCATGTCATAGACAAGTGTGATGTATTTGTGGCCTTTCCTGTATGACTTCTCATCAATGCCAATAATTGATGAATTGCCGATCTTTCTCTCCATTCCCCACTTCACCGCCCGATCAAGTATGTTCCATGCCTATTTCCATGAAAATTTCATGATGTCAGTGAAATTGTATGTGTCAATGTTCTGAAACGTTCTAAGGGATATTGTTTAGAATCTAAATGTAAATCTGAATCTCTTCTCTTTATATGGAATAATTGTCTCTATGATTCCATGTTCATTGCAGGACATCAATTATGGAGATGCATGAATGAATGTTATGAACTCAATGCTATCAAGATCCATCCATCTTCTCTCCACTTAAGTGTTCATAAACCATGCATTCTTTCCTGCATAACGGGCAAAAAAGCATTGAACCTTTCCCATATGTTATTTATATCTTAACTGTCTTTTTCACAGAATTGAGGGAAACCTTCTTAACCTTCCAAGGTGTTTTAAGTTCTAGCAGCGTTGAATAGAGCTGGCATTCGTCCATTGAATACGATATCTAAACTTTAGATAGAATTACCCACATGAAAGTTGGGAGAATCGACGTTGTCAAAAATTAGTTGATTTTTCTGTTTATTGATTTGGTTCTTAGACCTTTGAATTGTTTATAAACACTCTCGTTTCCCTCTCTTTTGGAAGATTTTTAATCCGTAAAGAACAATCATGGTTGATATATTCTATCAACTAAAAATTGACAATATCGGAGAATCGAAAACGTTATATACATTTAGAGATTTACATTTTTATGGTGGAGGAATTTTTTACACAAGAACAAAAAGATTTTATAGATGCGAAACCAGTTGGGAACCAACCACAGTCATTTCCTCAGATGTTTCTTAACAGGAATGAGAAGGTGATTTATGAAGGGAGGCCGTCAATTTCAGCATATATATTGAGGCCCATTGTAGTAGGTTTGATTTATACAATATTTTTTGGTGTATCCATATTCGCATTGCTAAGTGCAGTAGGTCAAGGAATAATAGGTCTTTTTTGGCTTATATTTATAGTTGTAATAACCTTAGTTCTCCCTTTACTTTTTTCTATTTTAAGGTGGAGCAGAACTTATTATGCAATGACCGATAGAAGAGTAACACACACTTACGGTCTCTTCAGCAGGCAATCTTCAGACATACCTGTGGATAAAATAATGAACGTCCTACTGATTCAACCATTTTTCGAAAGAATATTTGGTTACGGGTCAATAGTTTTTACAACCGCAGGTGCCGGGGGTAGTATGCGTCTCAAGGGCTTCTATAGATCAGGAGCGGTCGTATGGAGGGCCTCAAAGCAGCCTATTCAAGTAAAGAATTATGTTCAGGAGGTCTTAGACATTTTACAGAAGGCACAAAAGGCTAAAGATTATAGAGAAATGTCCAAAGCAATGAAAGATTAGTTATTTCATTTTTTTATCTCTCTTTTAGAAGTAAATGAATATGTAAATGGATAATTGTCTTTATACGTTTAGATTGTGGAATTAAACGGCTATTAGGATTTGAAATTGGTTCAGAGGTTTAATTTTTCAACAGTTAACTCAGTCAAGTTTCATATCAGAGTTCTTTATAAGGCTGTAGAGAAAGTAATAAAAGTAATCTATATCACAAGAGTGTGAATTATTAACTGGCCAAGACGGCATTTCAAAGGTCTTTGTGACCGTTATTGATTAACCATAACGTTTTTTATCTGATTAATGGGTAAATAACGAATAATTATAAAAGGAGAGTAAGATAAGTGTAATCGGAGTTGCCAACTTAATCCTTTGTAGTAGACTGATGTTATGATGATCAGTGAAACCACATCCCTTGCTAACCCCGGAGAGAGAATAAAAAATTCTTTAGTAAAGTTTTAATGTGTTTAATATTAAGGATTAAGATGTCCTCTATAAAAAGAGTTCATCCGACATGATCGTCATCCTCTGATTCTTAATGAACTTTATACTATCCTTGAGTCTGAGACACTATTCTATGATCTGCCCATATTGAACATATTGTGCCATACGCCCGTGCAGAACACTGCATTGTCAATCATATCATCCCTCCTCTGTTCT
>JAKAYH010000442.1 GCA_021826835.1 Thermoplasmata archaeon
AATTGAACCTCACACTTCCGTATGTTTTGGGTCAGGAAGCATATAGAATCTATAATTCCACAGGTAGTGTGTATTCATCAAATATTTCCCTGAGAAAAGGGCAAACTGTAAACCTAAACCTAAGTAAAATTACCGTGATTGAAAATTTCACTTCACATCGGGTCCCGTCTAATTTTACCTGGTATATTACGATAAACGGTTCCAATTACAGTACTTCGCAGAAAGATATTGTTATTTATCTTCCCTTTGGGAATTATAACTATTCCATTGGATCCAATTATCCCAAACTCCCAATAGCCAATGGAAATGGAACAATAGATACAAATACCCCTTTTTTAAATTTGACTATTTTCTTTGCAGAAAGTTCATACAAGGTTTCCTTTAATGAAGATGGTCTTAGCAGTGGATTGGGATGGTGCGTTAAAGTCTATAACATTTCTTTGATGAATGCAGTTTCTCCCGCACCAATTCAGTTTTATTTGCCTAATGGAAGCTATTCATTCTCAATTGTGAATGTTTCAGGTTACTTAATCTCGTCTAATGCGACTGGGGATTTCAAAGTAAATGGAACCAACTTGTTTATAAATGTCACATTTGCTCCAATATCTCAACCCCTAGGAACTATTCCAAACGGAAAACTTATTGGATATATTGCACCAGCCATAATTGGAGCTGCAATAGCTACGACGGCAGTATATTACAGGAAAAAGAAATAACGATAATTTTTCTAATTTTCATTACTTTATATTCATAGGCAAAATGATTTATTGTTTATTAAGATGATAAACTATGGAAATGGAAACAAAAAACCCCTATGATGGGAAAATCGTAAGCAAAATAAAGATAACGGGGGAAACTGAAGCGAAGGAGATTTTCAAAAATTCAAAAAAAGAGCAGAAATTATGGTCAAAAGATTTGGAATACCGGATTTCCTATATGAAGAATCTACTCATACCAAATCTAACAAAGTCAAAGAGAGAACTGGCAGAGCTTATGTCCAGTGAAATGGGAAAATCCATAACTCAGAGTATTGCTGAAATTGATAAAACCATCAAAATGATTGAATATTTCATTTCTAACGCACATGATTTTCTCTCAGATGAAATAATACCCACAGAAGCGAGGAAAAGCTATATCAGCTTTGAGCCCCTGGGTGTCATCTTTCTTATTATGCCATGGAACTACCCTCTTTGGCAGGTTTCCAGGGCTGCAATACCGGCCATGTTGGCTGGAAATAGCATAGTATTGAAGCATGCAAGCATTGTGTCAGGCTCAAGCAAGAAAATAGAGGAAATTTTTGATACCCCCCTATTTAGAACTGTTATTGTAAAGGGATCATCTGCCCTCGACCTGATTAAGTATTCTGACGGGGTTTCATTCACGGGATCAACGGATGTTGGAAGGCAAATATATATGGAATCGGCCAAACATATCAAGAAAGTTGTTCTCGAACTTGGAGGATCGGATCCATTTATAGTTCTGAAATCGGCAGATCTAAAAGCGGCGGCACATAACGCAGCTATTGGTCGACTTCAAAACAATGGTCAAAGCTGTATTGCGTCTAAAAGATTCATTGTTCATGAGGACATCTACAATGATTTCAGAAATGAACTTGGTGAGGCGTTCAACAAAATAAAAATGGGAAATCAATTGGAACCAGAAACCTACCTTGGACCGGTCTCTTCAGATTCACAGAGTGAGATTTTGAGAAAACAGATTGGTCAGTTAAAATCCATAGGTAAAATAACATCGTACGGAAAAGAAGATGGAAACCTGATGCCGCCCACGATTGCAGATCTAAGTGCATCTTACAATGAAGAAGTATTCGGGCCCATAGCTTTACTGAGAAAATTCAAAAATCCTGAAGAGGCCATAAACATTGCAAATGAAATCGAATTTGGTTTAGGTGCCTCCATATGGGGTGAGCCTGATGAGGCTTCATCGTATATTGGGCAAATTGAATCTGGAATGGTTTTTGTCAACAAGATAGTTGCTTCTGATCCAAGGCTCCCATTTGGAGGTATTAAAAGAAGTGGTGTAGGCAGAGAGCTTTCAAGATATGGCATGATTGAATTTACCAATAAGAAAACAGTATGGATTCAGAACCAGAAATGAATAAGCCTATAAACACTGTGTCAATGTGAAAAGCATGAAAGCAAGTGATTTATTCATAAAGGCACTGGAAAATGAAAATGTTAAGTTCATTTTTGGCCTCCCCGGAGAGGAGAATATTGATCTCCTGGACTCAATCTCCAGATCAAACATCAGATTCATACTTACTCGGCATGAACAGGGAGCGGCATTCATGGCTGATGCTTATGGGAGAATAACAGGACATCCCGGTGTTTGTCTTTCCACGCTTGGCCCCGGTGCTACAAATCTCTTGACCGGTGTAGCAAATGCTCACTTGGATAAGGTACCACTCGTGGCCATCACAGGACAGGCCTCCAGAGAAAGGTTGCACAAGGAATCCCATCAAAATGTCAATACTATAGCATTATTTTCCGGTATTACAAAGTATAATCTTCCAGTTATAGTGGCCGATACCATTCCTGAGATCGTAAGAAAGGCATTTAATATGAGTATGCAGGAACAACCGGGCGCTACACACATCCAACTCAGTGAAGATGTTGCAGCCCTTGACACTGAATTTAATGGATTACTGAATCCTACCACGACTGAACTTTCTTATGTACCCTTGAGAATTGTCAAGGAGGCAGCCAAGGCAATTAACGGATCATCAAATCCAATTATACTTGCGGGAAACGGAGTCATCAGAAGGAAGGCTTGGGATGCTCTTGCTAAATTTGTAAATCATACCGGAATACCCATGGTAACGACATTTATGGCAAAGGGGATTCTGCCCTTTGATCATCCTAAAAATCTCTTTGCTGTTGGAGGAAAACCTTATCCCAAGGGTATGAGACCACTTCATTCCTCAGACCTCATAATAGCCGTCGGCTTTGACCTGGTTGAATACGACCCGGTTATATGGAATGAGGATAAGTCAAGACGTATTGTTAATATAAATACATATCCCTCAGAGACAGACAGTCATTTTCAATGCGATTTTGATTTGACAG
>JAKAYH010000443.1 GCA_021826835.1 Thermoplasmata archaeon
CGATCTCTATCACCTTTTGTTGGAAGTTCAGGTTTTTGAACTGCATTGATTACAGACATATTTCGGGCGAGCTGTCTCTTTTGATTTCATGTATGTTTTTTGGAATGTAGATATGTTTTCGGTTCTTGAACAGTTGTTTGTTAGATCCTTTACATCGGAAGAGATTTTATTTTTCTCTATCTTCCGGCAATTCCATCCTTTCTCTGACTGCATGTCTTATTCCGTTCCCCCGCCACTATTTTCATGTGGTTGATCAAGCGTGGATTTCTCATGCCAACGAACCGATTTACGTATATGTTGCTTCTCCATCTATTTTTCATTCACAATTCCTTTGCATCGTAATCTCAGTGTAATTATCGCCTCCTAAAAATTCTATATTTTAGGTGTCATGAAAGAAGTTTTGTTGACTTAGATAGTATGTTAACATCACCTATTATTTTTTCCATATCCTCCGGCTTAAATTTCTGAGCCATGTTTCCCCTTGATTCCATGTTCTTCAACTTCCTTTCATACAGTGTTTTAAACGCGTAATCATCAACAAAATGCTGATTCTTTGACAGCATTTTGAATATTGTTACAGCAAGTTTCCTTGCCACTGCTATTATGGCTCTATTCTTTCCGATTCTCTTCTTCAGTTTTTTATATATTTTCTTGAAGGTCGGAGATAGCTTAATCAGTGTATGTACCGAATTCACAAGGAAGAATCTCAATACTGATGGTCCGGATTTTGTAGCATGTCCATATATTGCAGTGGTTCCACTCTGATCAACCCTTGGAACAAGACCGGTATATGAGGAGAAATGTTCAGCATTAGGAAATCTTGTTATATCTCCTATTTCAGAGTATATGCCAAGAGCGGTATAATAGTCAACACCTGGTATTGTCATGAGTATTGCAATTCCTTCAACTTCTTTACCCATTAATGCAAGTTGATCCTGTATCGTTTTAACACGGGCATTAATGTCATTGAATTGTGATATTAGATCTACAAGAATCATATTGTCAGCATTTGACATCTTCTTGGATGATTCAAGTATCTTATTGAGGGATCGTTTACCGAATATGTCTGTTGCTGCTATGGATATGCCATTCCGTGTGAGAATTGCATGAACCCTGTTCTTTATAGCGGTTATATCCTCACCCAGTGATCTGCGGTATCTTATCATTGTTCTCATATCATCTATCTCCTTTGTGGGAAGGTATGATTCGGGAAGATCGCCTGTGCGAAGTAATTTCGCCAGAATCCTCGCATCATTCTTATCAGTCTTCTTCTTTGACTTGAATATAAGTTTCAGTTCCTTTGAATTTGCAAGGTGCAGATTGAATCCATTATCCCTTAACATGTGGGCAATATATTTTCCTGCAGTTGATGTTTCCACTGCAATTTCACTATCTTTATGGTATTTCTTCATGAAAGCTGTCCAGTTCTCCTCTGTGTTATCCATCTTATATTCTTCTACAATCTTTCCATCATTGTCTGTGACGCAGACAGATTCACTAAGTTTATGTGCATCTATTCCTATATACATTCCGTTACCTCCTTGGTAATTCCGGGAAATATGTGGCCGGTAAACACTCTACTATTCGTCCTCTTGCGAGGGCATGGTGTCGGTCCGTAAGCCACCAACCTAAGAAGCGAGTTCGAAACTCATAGATTAGTTCGGTGGCCTATCCCGGACCCGTACTCCGCACGTTATGGAGTACGATCAAAAAACTTCTTTCATAGTAGTAGATAAATAAAAGCGCGCGTTAAGTGCACATTTCAAAATTGAAATTTTCCTTATGCTGAGAACAGCAGGTTTGATTGCCTTCACAATGGATTTCCTGTTGTTCTCACATTTCAGATATATGGCGTCAAAATACTCCTAGATTTTTTCAAAGACACATATTACACCTAGGAGGTGTATAGGGCGGTTCTTCATCACCAATATCTATTTTTTTGCATTGAAACGGAAATTATATTCCACTACGAGATACTTTCTCATAAATCCAGAAAAATACCGTATGGACCACCCCGAGTAAGTGGAAATTCTAAGTCTGTTTTGACGCCATATTTTCAGATGTATTGCTTTGGAATAATTCATATACTTTTAAGGATTAATCTTTTTATCTTCGCTTGAAATGAAGAGGTAGATTATGACAAAAGAGAATAACTTTCTATTTATTAAATTTGAAGGAGTCCAAAAAAGCGAAGTCCTCGAGGGTATGGGTTTTGAAGTTGATTCCCATGGCTTTCTTCTAAGAGAAGGTAAGCATGTCAAAACTCACGACGGATCTGCAAATGTTAAAGTTGACGATGTTAAAGCGGTATTACCAGGTTCCTTAGATATTATAACAGATCTGATTGAAGCTGAAGATTACTTCAAAACCTATTAGTTGTTATGACTTCTATTGGTTTTGTAGCATGGTTAAAAAAGTTTATAACTAGAGTTTATTCTTGGTTAAAAATAACCCTTACTGATGCAGACAATGGAAACACCATAGAAATCAATGGGGATAACGTAACCCAAATAACTGATTTTGGGGATTTGAATAACATAGTAATAAACAACAACAAAATAGTCAATATAATTTTAAATGAGAAGGACCCAACCTTTAACAGACATATCTTTAATGAACTGTTAGAAAACTTGGGTTCTGGCATAGATAATCATGAAGGTTATGGTATATCCTTTGATAATGGGGTTTCGGTGATACGCTTTACTAAACTCCTTGAACCTCAAAAGGAAGCCATAAAAATATTTAAAAGAGCGGGATGGCCAGAGGATTTACTTAATGCATTGTCAATTGCATTCAAGATAATTAATCTCGAGGATAATGGAAAATATGATAACGCGAAAACTCTAATGAATGGCGCTTTAAATGGTAAATTTGGTCAAAACATAAGAAAACTTTACAATCTTGCAAGAGCAGGGTATATAGATGGTTTTGTAATGGATACCTATTTTTCTCCAGCTTCCTATGGAGCAAAATGGATATTGGAAACGTTAAATTACTTCCCAAATGCTATTTTTGTAGATGATAATAGCTCCATGTCCGAGATAATAGAGGCACTGAGCATGCGCCAGGTAAA
>JAKAYH010000444.1 GCA_021826835.1 Thermoplasmata archaeon
AGTTAAGGGCCGATGATGTTAATCACGCATTTGCAAAGCATGAAATAAATGCCATATTTAGTACAATAGGGGGAGAAGAATCTATGAGAATATTGA
This sequence comes from Thermoplasmata archaeon, assembly GCA_021826835.1. The sequence goes on from JAKAYH010000444.1 coordinate 97, forward strand.
AATTCCTCGACAGAGATGAGATTCTGCAAAACCCTAAAATCTTCACCGGTTTTTCAGATTGCACAACCCTAACCACGTACCTTTCAATGAATAATATGGGAAATATTTACGGCGGGGCAGTAATGGCAGGATTTGCCCAGATGGATCATTTTCATGACAGATTTAGTGATTACTGGAGGAAACTGCTGTTTGAGAACTCTGAAGGAATGATAATGGAGCAATTTCCTGAATATTCAGAAGGATATCCGGACTGGAGCACTTCCATGGACCCGGGTGCGATAAACAGTAAATCTACATCCAGGTCTTGGAAGTGGATTTCCGGAGAAAACATGCAAGGAGAGATATTCGCAGCAAATATTGAAGTGTTTGATTGGCTAAGAGGAACTCAGTATTTTCCTCAAGATTCATTCTTCAATGGAAAACTTCTCCTCTTTGAGACTTCTGAAGAAGTGCCTTCCCCAACCGCAGTGGAAAGAATGCTCAGGAGTCTCAATATTATGGGTATTATTGACCAGATCAAAGGATTGGGCTTTGCAAGGTTTAGGGGATATACTGAAAAGATGAATATTGAAATGGAAGGGATGCTTGAAAGAATGCTGCAGAAGGAATTCGGTAAGAGTAATTTACCTATTGTGACTGGTTTGGATTTTGGTCATACTGATCCATATTTTCCGCTGCCCAATCTAATACGTGCAAAGGTAGAAAGTCATAAGATCACTCTGCTTGAGAGCTTTGCTATTGATACAAAATATTAATGCTATGCGCAATTTAGATAAATTATCTTAATATGCGTTTGATAGAACTCCATGCTTAATCAATGCAGGTTTGAAAAATATATTTACATTTGCTGCATTTGATTGTATAAATGATTAAATATGCAGGCAAATTAATCATAAATGTTCGAACCCATTACAAAGAATATTTTTCGATGGGAAACAAATGATCCAGAAAGTGGATATATGATGTATTCTCATCTGTTACTGGAAAAGGATAGGGCTGTTTTAATTGATCCAGTTGAAATCCCTGACCTGATCAAAATGGTTAGAATACTTGGTGAACCACTTGCAGTTATTATGACAAATTATTCTCATTTGAGAGGGTGCCCTTCTATCTCAAGGAAGCTTCAAGTTCCATTGTTCATGCCTGAAATTAAAGCAGTGGATGAAGATGATAAACTTGTTAGTGTATTTCTTGAATTATATGATGTAAAAAATTCCATTCAATATGATGAAAAAACTGAATTGCCGCTCGGCATCGAATCTTATGTTATAAAGGGCCGCCACGAAATTGCCCTCAAATTTCACAATTTTCTAATAGTTGGTGATTCAGCCTATGGCATTGATGGGAAACTTGCTTTCTACCCATTGGGATTTTATCCTGATGAGAATAATGCAAAATCTGGAGCTACTGCTGCTGCATTGTTACCAATAATGAAGAAGACTATGGCTGACGGACTCCTTTCAGGTCACAATGAAGATATTCCTTCAGGTTTGCAAAGTCTAATTTAAATCAATGCATTTAAGGAAACTCCCTTAAATCTAATTCATTGAATATATCAAAAAAGTAGGAAAAATGCTACACATACAGCAAAATATCTGGGAGCACGACTAACTTTTATTATAATTTCTCTCATTCAACTAATTGTGGAACATTACAATGATAGAAGTACGGCAAAAAGTTATCATGAAGTATTCACAAAAGAATCTATGAGTGAGGATTTGAAGAGAAGGGCTTTGGAAAGATTCACTATGTTCTCTTCTTCTATCAAGAAGGAAGGCCAAGTTCTTGATGCAGATTGTGGTACAGGTAGATTTGTGAAGTATTTCATTCAAAAAGGTTTCAAAGTAACAGGCATTGATAATTCTGAGCCTATGATCGAGATTGCAAGTAGGGAAAACCCTAATGTCATTTTTAAAAAAATGGATATGCGACATTTAGAATTTCCTCCTAAAAGTTTTGATGGGATATGGAATGTAGCGACGCTTGTTCATTTCAATGAATTCGAAGTAGAGATGGTTCTTCGGGAATTCAAAAGAGTTTTGAAAAGGGATGGCGCCCTATATATTTCAACAAGAACGGATGAAACCGATAAAAGCATTTTAGAGGAGTCTCTTGAGGGTGGAAAAATTACATTCAATTATTATTTGCCTAATACTTTAAAGCTGTTATTGTTTAACACTGGATTTGAAGTTATGACAATGAATGTTGAACCTGATGATTATTCCAGAAATTTCAATTATATTTACATTCTTGCAAAACCTTCTAATTTAGGGAATCACTAATTTATTTTACAAAGTTAAAGCGGGATATCACAAAAACAACTCTTTCAGGTAAAAGTGATTAATTTTCATCTTTTGTTTATTTTTGTATTTTATCTCCCGTGAATAGTATTAAAAGAGTGAATACTAAGGAAAAAATATCGGCGGGATGGTGTAACTACTAAATATGTTATAATTGATCTATCATGGATAACAACACACAATCAGACGCAGAAAAGAAATAACTAATATCCAACGATATAGTTATAAATAAAATTAATAAACGCAATAAGATAGGTTATCACGAATAAGGAGTATCTTTCATCATTACTATGGTTTGAAAATACCAATAGTATTAGAAAATAATGAAGTGTGTCCGGGGAAATGTGCTTAATGTTTTTACCTAACCCTATTAAACAACCTAAAGAGTGTGTTGTGCAATCATTCGTCAAACTACAATATTCCTTATTCTCCTCCTTAATCTTTCTTTATCCTGCGTTGAATAAAAATTGCATGAGTTCTCACGATCAGTATATTTTTTGGATTTTATTCACTGTGCAGTTGAATCCCTTGCATGTTTACACAATGAAGCTGTCAATGGCAGCATTCTCACGCTCAGAATCCATAAGATCAATGAGACCGGCGTTGAATTCATATCAGTCAATTCCAAGTGATCCTTAAGAGAGTGGGAGTTTGGAAT
>JAKAYH010000445.1 GCA_021826835.1 Thermoplasmata archaeon
TGTAAGGTCCCTCTTAAATAATTATGTTCTTAACCATGTTATATCACATTGTTATAAGAAAACATATTATTTGATCGGTATATTCTGATTCATGGACGCAACCCAGATAAATCAGTATCTAGTGGAGGGTTCCCAAATTAGAAGCTCTCTGGATGTTGGAAAGATATTGAATCTTGGAAATGAGCTCTTCAGATGTTTCAAGAATGGAAATAAGCTCATAATATTTGGCAATGGAGGAAGTGCTGCGGACGCACAGCACATTGCTGCTGAATTCGTTGGAAGATTTGAGAAGGAAAGGATGCCAATGCCTGCCCTAGTTCTTCATGGAAACACATCATCACTCACCGCCATCGGGAACGATTATGGTTTTGATCAAATATATTCAAGGCAGATTCAGGCTTTCGCAACAAAGGGGGATATTATCATCGCATTGAGCACAAGCGGAAATTCAGTAAATGTGCTGAGAGGCATAGAAGAGGCAGTAAAAAAGGGGTGTGAAACATTCGGGATCACGGGAAGGGATGGGGGGAAGATGAAGGAACTGATTCATGGAGAAAGGCTCATAATGATTCCAAGCAACAGGACATCCTTCATACAGGAATCAACCATTGCCATTGGTCACATCATATCCAAGATCGTTGAGGATTCTGTCTAATCTTCTAGGTGTGGTTTTTTCCTAATCCCCTACGAATATAATCCCCGATCCCCTGTTTACGATCCTGAATGGTGTCACAGGAAGCCCTAGGCTTTCTGAGATAGACCTGTGGTATTTTGGATCTGCAAAAAACATGAGAAAGCCGCCGCCTCCAGAACCTATGAGCTTTCCACCCGTGGCACCTTTTTCCATTGCCCTTTCGTAGAGTGCATCGATTTCACCCATGGAGATCTTGTTTGAGAGCTTCTTCTTTTCAATCCAGTTTTCATGTAGCAGTCCTCCAATCTCCATGTAATTCCCTCTGTTCATCTCTTCCTTGAGCCTGTGGGAGAGTTTAGACATCTTTTCATATTTTTCACGCAATGAAGAGATTCTTGTCTTTTGATCCGTATGAATATGATCTGATTTTCTTTCCATATTCGTATATAGTAAAAGTAAATGGTTTTGTAGTTGTTCCATTGTATCCTCTGGCATTATTATTGGAGTTACATTTACTTCTGGCTCTTTGCCAAACTCCATGAGGTTCATTCCCCCAAATGCAGCTGCGTATTGATCCTGAAGACCGCCCTCCTCCTTAAGGACATTACGTTCAATGTGAATGGCCTCCTTTGCAAGTTGTGAAGAAGATGCAAACTCACCTTTGTAAGCATGAAGCGCATTTAGCAATCCCACAGTAAAGGTGCTGCTTGATCCAAGACCTGTTCCGTTTGATGGTATATCAGACATGGACACTATCTCGATCTTCTCACTTATATTGAGATATTTCAGAGCTTCCCTGACAACAGGATGCTTTATTTCATCCACGCTATCCACTATTTCCGTTGTGGAGTAACTTACCCTGATTCTTCTGTCAAATTTTTCATTGACTGTTATGTAAATATACCTGTTTATTGTTGCATTGACCACTGCGCCATTTCCGTAGTTCATGAAGTATTCGGGTATATCTGTGCCTCCGCCTGTGAACGTGATTCTCAAGGGAGTGCGAGACATTATCATTCTTTTAGTCATGAGTAAAACTCAGATATGATTCTGATGCCTTCTTCAAGCGTTGTCTTTGCTTTGAATCCGAGAACTTTTTCTGCTTTGGATGTGTCTGCAAGTGTTTCCATCACATAATTTTTTACTGGCATTGTTATGTATTCCGGTTCCGCTTTAGTTCCAAGGTATTTGTTCAGCATGCTTAGCATTTCGTTGAGACTGTAATTCTTCCCATAACCAACATTGAACACCTCAAAACCTTTGACCTTTGATGCCAAAAGTAGTGCATCAATCAGATCCTCAACATACACAAAATCTCTCCTCTGTTCTCCGTTGCCATATATGACCGGTTTCTTCCCATCTTTTATGTTCCACAAAAACTGTGTTACTAGATTTGCATATTCTCCCTTTGATTTCTCATACTTTCCATACACTGAGAAGAATCGCATGGCTGCAACATTAACTCCAAAGAGTTTGTTATATAATTCTGCCATTCTTTCAGAATAAATTCTTGCTTCTGTGTAAAAGTCAGTAACGCCTGGAATTATATCCTCCTTGTGTGGAGGTTTAACTTCATTGTATATTGATGAAGTGGAAGAAAATACCATATTTACATTATTATTTTTACAATATTCAAGGAGCGCCGTCATACCTCCAACAACTTCAGAAACAAGCATTGGGTTATTCCTGTACATAGGAGATGCTGAATAGAAACCCATGTGAAAAATCAAGTCCACTTTCCTTTCCAATTTATTTATATTTTTCACATCTTCATGAAGCAGTTCCACCTTCCCTGCATCAACTAGGTCCTTGATGTTTTTATCAGATCCCGTATGCATATTGTCAATCACAATTACTTCATTGTTTGTAGCGAGTCTCCTCACGAGATTCGTACCAATGAATCCAGCACCGCCTGTTACAATAATTTTATGATTTTTAATATCTTTTTCCATTTTATCATTCCCTCATTGTTTTCATATTAATACATTTTATTTAGGTGCGTGTGAAAGTTTTGTTCCATAAACACATTTCACGATTATTAACCTTATGACAGAACTCTCAATTGATCAGATATGATAGAAGTTTTTTGATCGTGTTCCATAACATGTGGAGTAAGAAGTACTGGAAAGGTTGCCATCCACAGGCGTGAACTCTGGACTCCCATTGTATCTCTTTAACAATATATATTCTCTTCTATGAGTGCCCAGACAATAAAGGGAGCACATCATTTGGCGTGGTTGGATCGACAATATTCTCCTTGATCGGAAGGATTGATGGATCTGGTGGAACAGGTGGTTTCTTACTTCCGTGTTTTCCCGGATCAGATTCAATGAACGTTGCATCCTGAACCGTTCCCTTCTTTATGGTTATGCCACGATCCTCAAACTGTTTCCATATCTCCTTCCACATGATCCTGTC
>JAKAYH010000446.1 GCA_021826835.1 Thermoplasmata archaeon
TGACAGCGAATTGCTGTTATTCATGATAAACCTTTATATTGCGCACCTGATTGAATAAATCATGTTTGAGCCCGTAACTAAAAATATTTTCAGATGGGGTACAATTGACGCCGAATCCGGCATATTGATGTATTCTCATTTGCTGCTGAAAGATGGCAAGGCAGTTCTGATTGATCCTGTGGCAATGCCAGGGCTTAATAAAATGATTAAAGTTCTTGGGGAACCTGAAGCTGTAATAATGACCAAACATCCTCATGTCCGGGGATCTCCTTTAATTTCCAGACAGCTGGGCATACCTCTGTATATCCCTGATATCAAGGAGGTTGAGGAAGATGAGACAATATCCAACATGTTCATCGATCTATACAACATGAAACATGGGATACAGTATGGTGGATCAACCAACCTTCCCTTTGAAATAAAAGCTTACAAAATTCCGGGAAGGCATGAATTTGCCCTGATTTTTGACGATTTTATGATAGTTGGTGATTCTGCTTATGGAGTGAATGGCAAACTCAATTTTTATCCATCAGGAATCTGGCCTGATGAAACAGGCAGCAAATCCAAGGCAACATCAGATGCCTTGATTCCAATAATTAAAAAGACAGGCGCAAAGGGATTGCTTTCTGGCCATAATGAAGATATTGCTTCCGAGCTTCAGGAAATGTTATGAAAATTTGTTCCTGAGTTGAAATGAATTTTCAAATTGCCTTTGTTTCAAACACCTGATAGGATTAGAACAGCATCCAGGATGAACTGTATGGCAAATCCTGCCACGAATAATCCGAATATCCTTGTAATAGCCTTCATGGGCTTGTCACCTATGGCTCTGGATATCTGCCTGGAGTATGAAAACAGGACAAATACCATCACGAATATGATCACGACTGATAAGATAGTGATGATGGCTGAAAATAAGCTCTCCCTGGAAAGTATAATCACCAGTGATATGGCCCCTGGCCCAGCAAGAAGTGGAGTTGCAAAAGGAACAATTCCAAGATCAGGATTGTTGAAAGTTTTCCCAGTGGATTTAGGCCTGTCTCCTTCTCTCACCATCTCAATACCCATGATCAGGAGAATTATTCCTCCTGCTATCTGAATGGCAGTCAGGGAAATTCCCATAAGAGAAAGAATCAATGACCCAGTAATGGAGAAAAATACCAGTATGATGGAGCCATAAACGAATGCATCCTTTGCGGCTACCTTCTGTTCCGATACGGAGTACTCTGTGGTCATGGTCATAAACAGCACCATGGTTCCGAAGGGATCAATTACCACGAATAGTGGAAAGAATATGTCCACAAAGCTTAAGAGAAAACTCACTTCACATTAATTGCAAGTAAATATAATACGTTTCGTGAATTGCAAATTAGATGCATGTAAAAGCGGGATAACCATTGATCATGACTATTGTGCGGAATAAAATGTGAAGAAATATATAATGAACTGAAAAGTTTCAAAGATGGCAATAATTAGCAAATTGAGTTTAATCTTTATGAATTTCTTAACAATTTTATTTTTATTACAACGATCTCAAATTTCTCTTACGCTAAATATCTTTACCATATATTTTCTCTTCACTTTATTCCCTTTTTTCTAACATCCCTTTTGATTTATCTGAATTGACTATGTCAATATATATCCACTCTGATTCAACTTAAAAACAAAATCTTATAAATGTATGTATATACATACAATTGTTTTATAGCAATGTACTATTAGGGGAGTAATCAAGGTGATTATATGAAATTCGCAAAGGAACCTTTGGGTTACGAATTGAAGGGATTCTCCATTAGCAAAATTTTTGACACTAATTTTTTGGGAGCCCTTGGCAAAGAAGGTGTGGAATTATCCATAGATCACGTGACAATTGAGTTTAAAGGACCAGTTGAAGCGAAAGATTCTTCATATGTTACAATAGGATACATGAGCAAAAAAGGTAAGGAAGAGGGAAGAGTATCCGTCACTGCCTCTGATCCATCAAGTCTAGCTTCTGTGTTAAAAGCACTTGAAAAGGTAGATTAATAATATGATAACAATTAATTCTGAGCAGTGGATTAAAACTGTTCAAGATTCGAATGAACACACTAATCATGATCATTTTTATCCTGTCATAGAAACCCATTACATAGATGAGGATAAAGGCCTAGAAGATAGAGTAACATTGCTTGAGGAGATTATAAAGACTCTGAATATGGAAATAATAAAACTGAATAAACAATTACAAAATTTTACGAAAATTGATATTTCAGCAATATCCAATGTAGATTTCTGGCTCACTGAGGAAGATGATGTCTGGGATACGCTTTGAACAGGGAAAAATACTTCTGGCACATATACCGTATACAAATCTCAGAGAGATCAAGAAGAGACCGGTATTAGTAATCTCAAATGAAGTTTACAATTCTACCAATGAAGATATAATTGTGCTTGCGATCACGTCTAATCCAAATGAAAGAAACCACACCATAAACATCAGCAATGATTCTTTGATCAATGGATATCTCCATAAAGTAAGCAGAATAAAGGCAGATCATGTAATGAAAATTTCAAAAGAGATAATAGAAATGGAACTTGGAAAGGTTAAATCAGAAGTGCTTGCAAATGCTATATCAGAATTTATGACAGTTATCCGTAGCTAGAATTATTTCTTATCGTAAATCGAGATTGAAGATGCAACGAAGTATTTGTAATTGTCAAGAAAAGAAAATATTCAAACAAGCAAAGGCTCAATTTCCAAGTAAACCCACCCCTAGATCGATAAATGAATTCTTTAAATGATGAAACCGCATTTGGAAAGGATTAAATTCTTTCCGTGATGTCAAGGCATTATGAAGGTCGCGATCCTTGGCATAGACGGTTATATCGGATGGACTCTTGCCCTCAGACTCATTAAGAAAGGACACCATGTTGTTGGTGTGGATTCATTATACACCAGGATGAGGGTAAAAGAGGTTGGATCGGATTCAGTCACCCCTATAGAAACCATGCAGAACAGGATAAAGATTGTAAAAGAGAAAACCGGGGAAAAT
>JAKAYH010000447.1 GCA_021826835.1 Thermoplasmata archaeon
GGAGGTACTGTATATATTCATTGTGCAATTAAATAAACATACACGATAATATACAGGAATGCTTTAATATTAACATTCAATTACAAATGACATGTTAAAAGCAGACAAACTCGAAATACTCCCAAAGAAATGGTATAACATCATTCCTGATCTTCCGGTACCAATATCCCCGCCACGGGATGGGAAGTCAGATAGTTCTGCCATAGAACTTTTAAACAAAATCATACCGAAAGAAGTATTACGGCAGGAATTTACATCATCGAGATTTGAAAATATTCCTGATGAGGTATTAGAACAATATTTGCAGATCGGAAGACCAACACCTGTAATAAGGGCAATAAACCTTGAGAAACATCTAAAATTTGATGGAAAAATTTTCTTCAAATATGAGGGGGCAACAGCCACGGGTTCACATAAAATAAACACGGCGATTCCGCAGGCGTACTATGCTGCAAATGAAGGGATAAGTGAAATAACCACGGAAACAGGAGCAGGGCAATGGGGAACAGCCACGGCCTTGGCTGCATCCCTTAATGGTATGAGGTCAAATGTATTCATGGTTAAGGTAAGTCATGACCAGAAGCCTCTAAGAAGAACCATAATGAACCTCTATGGAGCTAACGTTTTTTCCAGTCCTTCCTTAAAGACAGAATACGGGAGGCAAATACTTGAAAAAAATAAGAATCATCCTGGAAGTCTTGGAATAGCAATTAGCGAAGCTGTTCAATATGCCCTTGATCATGATTATAGATATTTGCTTGGAAGTGTAATGAATTCCGTGATAACCCATCAGAGTATTATTGGACAGGAGACCAAAGCGCAGCTTGCAGATATGGAAATAAAACCTGATGTGCTCATAGGATGCGTCGGAGGGGGCAGTAACTTTTGTGGTTTTACTTATCCATTAATAGGGGATAAAAACATTGAGATGATAGCTTCCGCAGCTACCGAGGTCCCAAAGTTCAGTAAAGGCGAATTTAGATATGACAACATAGACACTGCAGGCATACTTCCCCAGTTGAAAATGCTCACACTGGGATCAGATTATGTTCCGGAAGGTATTTATTCCGGAGGATTACGATATCATGGCGTTGCGCCTTCACTTTCGCTTCTTATAAAAAATGGAAGAATAAAAACATCCGAGGTTTCTGAAGATGATAGCAGAGAAGCTATGAAAGTCTTCTCAAGAACACAGGGGTTTATTCCTGCCCCGGAATCGGCTCATGCAATCGCTACAGCCATGGCATATGCTTCAGACCCCTCAAACAGAGGCAAGAATATTGTCATTAATGTCAGCGGTCATGGACTTATGGATCTGTCTATTTTTGGAGATGGAAAAGTTTGAGAAAAAAGCTCGCAGTATATTTCACATTTCCTTTTCCGGATTATCCCACAATTAAACCTTTCCTTGATTCAATTAATAGTGAGATTGTAGACTACGTTGAACTTGGGATTCCAGTAAGCAAACCTTACTATGATGGCCCAAAGATAAGAACGACTCATGGTTCATCAATGCAACATTACAAGCCAGAAGAGATGCGCAAAGAGATTAAAGAGTTAAAAAATAAAGGCATTAAGCCCTTTGCCCTAACATACCTCAATTCCATAGAAAAAGATGTTGAATCAGGAGTCAAAAATCTTAAGGATTCAGGTTTTGATGGTGTGATATTTCCTGATCTGCTTATTGACTATTATGACACAAAAGATAGCACCATTGAGATAATGAATCGTGAGGGTCTTTCTCTGATCCCTTTTTTTACATCATCCACGCCAGATATGGTTGTTGAAACAATGCTTAAAGAAACCAAATCATGGGTATACCATGGTCTGCAGCCCTCAACTGGAGTCAATGTTCCTGTTGACACAGCGAAAACAGGAGAAAGAATTAGAAAAATTTCAGGGTCCCGCGAAATCATTTTTGGCTTTGGAATTTCTAACGCAGATGATGCAAGGATGGTTATTGAAAGCGGAGCCGATGGAATAGCCATCGGTTCAATGTTCATAGATTACTTGAAGAGAAGAGACTTAGAAGGATTTAAGAAGGTCTTAGAAGAGATAAGAGGTGTGTTGAATGAATTCTGAGATCATTCTCAAAAGTTTTATGGGAAAGAACCTCACGGAATATGAGGCAGAAGAGCTTGTGATTTATCTTGTTGGAGATGAGGTAACAGAATCAACAAAGGCAGCGGTTCTTTCATCGCTGTATATAAAGGGTGAGAGTCTCGAAGAAATATCTGGCTTTTCTAGAGGACTCCGTAAATTTTCTCCTCTAACCAGGATACCGGGTCTAACCGACATAGTTGGAACCGGGGGGGATCACAAAAATACAATAAATGTATCCACAGCGGCTTCAATTGTCTGCTCTGCCCTTGGTATAAAGATAGGCAAACACGGAAACAGGAGTGTAACAGGTCTTATGGGCAGTGCAGATTTTCTCGAACGAATTGGATATAACTTTCAGAAAAACAATGAAGGAGTTGTGCTGGAGATTTCAAAGCATTCCTATACCTTTATTCTTGCCCCATTACATAACTCGGCATTTTCCAAATTTTCATCTGTGCGAAAAAAGCTCCAGTTTCGAACCATTTTCAACCTGATGGGACCAATAACAAATCCTCTAGATCCTGATGTTATTATAATAGGGGTAGCCGGTGGAATTGATCCTTTGACTTACGCAAAAGTAATGCAAAATCAGAAAAAAATTGGGTATGTGGTATCAGCCGATGACGGTACTGATGAAATTTCCATAAGCTCCAATACAAAACTGCTGAAGGTGGATGGTTCCATAAGAGAGCATACTATCAACCCCAAGGAAATCCTTGGTCGTTCTTATGATATTGATGAAGTGATAGCCCCCAATAAGGATGAAATTTATCTGAAAACCCTTGAAGGTTTATCTGGTAGTAATGAGATCTGTTCTAAATTTATAGCTTTGAATGCAGCACCTGCAATACTTTCAAATGAATTGAGTCAAAATTTCAACGATGCTTATGATCTGGCTTTAAAGGCAATAAAAAAGGGCGAGGCTTTAC
>JAKAYH010000448.1 GCA_021826835.1 Thermoplasmata archaeon
CCCGCAGCCTGTGCTTCGCACCCACCCGTGCTATGCACGTGTGGGCTACGTGTCCCTTCGGGACACTTCGGGTCTTCACTTCGTTCAGACCTGCTACGCTCGGCGGGGGAGGGGGTTCGCAGGAAAGCCCTTAAAATTTCAAATGGTAATAATACGGGCTTTCCTTTGCGATAGCCTTTCTTAGAAAGAAAGTTTAATCAAAGAAAGTTAAGAATGATGTATTAAAATAGCTGGCAAAAAAATCCTATTTATCCAGAACCTTTATTAATTCATACTTATTTTGCTATTGAGGTAAGTTATTTGAATGAATACGCATATGTAACTGCTACAGGAAAACTTATTGCATTTTTCAACAAAACTATTCATGATGTAAAAGTTCCCCTTAGAGTGGATGAGGATTGGTTAGCTTCAGTTGGATACACGGATAGAAAAAACGACAGACGATTAATACCAGTTCTTAAGGAATTGGGGTTTATTAAAGACGATGGCACGATTACACCAATTTATAATGATTATCGGGATAAGAATAAATCAAAAGAAGTAATGGAAAATGCATTAAAAGGTGCATATGCTGAATTATATTCTACATACGAAGACCCCTTCAAAATAGAGGATGAGAAAATCATTAATTTTATAAAAACCAAAAAAAATTATTCACAAAACACGGCGGAATTAGCCACAAAAACCTTTAAAGGACTTGCCTCTGCATCAGGGATTATTGAAAATTCTACAATTACTAAACAGAAGCGCCCAAGAACAGAAAAACCGAAGATTAGTAAGAAAGGAGATATTGGCGAAACACACAATGTTGAAAAAGAAGTGAGCAACAGCCCTAAAGAAGTCGAACCTATTTCAATAACAATAAATATACAATTTGTTTTGCCTACAACCTCAGACCGAGAAGTTTATAGTAGTCTCTTTTCTGAGCTGAGAAAATTTATTTCAAAAGAGAAGCAGAATGAACCTTGAACGTTTATATTCTTCTGTTCTTGACTTACAGAAACAAGGGAATTACATATTGAGCAAATATGAGAGTTCCACATCCCGAATAATAACTATTGATAGTTCTTATGAGAGATTGAATAAGTTATCTTTGCGACAAGAAGAATTATTTCGGGAAGCGTTCAAGTGTATTGAACATGGAGTTTTTCGCTCTGCTATTGTTTTGGCTTGGGCTTCATTTATAGATTTTTTGGGGGACAAGATAGGAGAAGATAATTTTATCAATTTGAATGCGAAAAAAAATTGGAATATATCCAACACAGATGATTTAAGAGAGAAAGCCTCTGATAGTATGATAATAGAATGTGCATTGGAAATAAAACTTATTAATAAAACTATATCCAAGTCTTTGAGAGGATTGCTTGCTAAAAGAAACGAATGCGGTCATCCTTCTGATTACAAGCCTGGGCTTAATGATACTCTAGGCTACATAGATGAGCTACTGAAACGGATAGAACTTTTACAGAAAACTAACATTTAACGGGCATAACTTTAAACTAATGCCACTATTCCACTAATTAAATGAATGCCAAGAAAGAACTTTTTGACATCACGAGAACGTCAAAGAGAGGGACATCGTTAAGAATTACCTTACCAAAGAGAATAGCAGAGAAATTATCAATCAAGGAGGGCGAGTTTTTAGGGTTTTATGTGGAAGGAGATAGGGTCATTGTGGAAAGGATTGCGTAGAAGTAGTAGTTGGAGGTCTTTGGCTTGTGTTGTGCAGGAATTGATTGTGGTTGCAAAATAGTTATATATGGTTTAGAAATTGCATGATTGGGTGAATGAGTTTACAAATAGAATCATAGTCGGTGATGTGTTAAGGACATTAAAGGAGATACCGAACGACTCTGTTGACCTAGTGATAACAAGTCCGCCTTATTATCATCAAAGGGACTATGGCAATAACAGTGAAATTATTGGTGCCGAAGATACACCAGAAGATTATGTAGAGAAATTGGTAAGTGTTATTCTTGAAACTGAAAGGATAATAAAGGACACTGGAAGCATAATATTCAACGTAGGTGACAAGTATGATTCTAAGGGCTCGCTTATGCTTATTCCTTATAGATTTGCAATTGATGCCATGAGAAAGAGTAAATTGAAATTAATAAACGATATATCATGGGTTAAACCAAATCCCCAACCCAGACAATTCAAAAGAAGATTAGTTAGTTGCCACGAGCCTTTTTTTCACTTTGTCAAATCTAACCGTTATAAGTATTACCCTGACAGATTTGAGTCTTTAATATCTGAAGAGAAAAAAGTCATTAAAAGAAGTGGAGAAAAGATTGGTTCTAGATATTTTGGTTTAATTGAGAAATCGACTTTGACTGACGAACAGAAAGAAAACGCGAGGAGAGATCTCTTAATTGTTATTTCTGAGGCGAAGAAAGGTGAGATTGCATCCTTTAGGATGAAAATTAAAGGTATTCATGCACCGGCTTATGGTGGTTACGAGGGAGGCCGCAAAATGCACATGGAGAGTAGAGGTTATACAATTATACGTATGCCAGGGAATACTTTGAAACGGGATGTAATCGTCAGTCCTAAGGCATTAAATCAGGATACTGACCATCCCGCCGTGTTTCCTGAGAGTGTAGTTGAACGCTTGGTCCATCTAACAACTGATACAGGAGATGTAGTTTTAGACCCATTCGTCGGGTCAGGAACCACTTGTGTGGTTGCAAAGAAAAATGGACGGGATTATATTGGAATTGACATAAACGAGACTTTTTGTAATACGGCGAGGATGAGGTTAGATGCTATCCCTTTACAATACAGAATAGAGAACTGGAACAAAGGGTTGTTAGAGAGCACGGGGGAGGTGAAATGACGGCAGATTTTTCAAAAGATGAAGAAGAACCAAGAATTGAGATATTCAAGGATAGAAGCGTCCTTTATAACGGCAAGGGAAAAACTAGTGAATTCTATGAAGGGAGACCCTCCATCGACGCACAGCTTAGATATAACGAAATTAAGAAAGCTATGTCTCAGGGGTATTTAGATGGAATAATCAAAG
>JAKAYH010000449.1 GCA_021826835.1 Thermoplasmata archaeon
CCCTGGATATTTAATCTATAGTTAATTACCTACATTATTATACTTTTATTTAAGAACTTCTCAGACCATCTTTTTGCAAATGTCAGCCTTCCTGACAGATTCATGAAAGTCCTTCTAACAGTATCTTTCAGCTCCTCTTCAGAGTATACAGGTGCTATTGATACCTCCCTCTTCACACTCTTCCATATGAATTCTATTGGATTCAGGTCAGGAGAGTACGGTGGAAGGAATACAAGTATTATATTGAGGAGTTCTGCTGTTTTCATGACTGCTTTAGAATGATGAGACCTGAAGTTGTCCAGTATTATCATGATTTTTCCCTCAGGATTACCCTCCCTTACAGATGTAATGAAGGAAACAACATTCTCCTTCCTTGAATGATCCTGGAAATCAATAACACTGTTTCCGTTGATTGAGTAGAATCCAAATGTATTTGCCCTGTATTTTGATGTGTCCTTTATTATTTCAGGCTTATGGAACGACCACAATCTCACTGTGTTAGCTGTGGTCTGTGGCGCAGATTCATCAAAGAATCCCAGTATGGTCTCTTCAATGGATACAGTACCTAAGTTTTTTTTAGAATATCCTCAGCATTTCCAGGTCTCCTCTTATCATGTGGATACGGCTTTGCATGCCTCATCCCCATCTTTTTTAGTATGACCCATACCTGTTTCATTGTATACTCAATTCCAAACTGTTCCATTATGATATTCCTGACCTGTGCTGTGGTGTATTGTCCATTTTTAAGTTTCTCCCCCAGCAATTCCTTCTGTTCTTCAGACATCTTTGACGGGCCTTTTCTGGCATATCTTGGTATCAGGCCTTTGTATCCATCCTGATTCCATCTCCTCTGCCATGAATAACCCATCATCTTTGTTATGCCTATTCTTTTAGAAGCTGTTTCTACAGAATCGCCATCATACCTGTATCTTATGAAAAGAAGTCTCTTCAATATCTTTGTGCTTCTCTCAAGGCTTCTTATGAGTCTCTTCAGATCGTCCTCCGGCATCTTCCTCTCAATTCTGTACATCTCGGGTTTAACCATGAATGTATAATTGTTATAAGTATAAAAATGTTAGTAATTAACTATAGTTGATTTATTATCGACCTAATGGATGAGGTGGCGTTTTTTCAATTTTTTACGTTTTCTCGCTTAATATTGTAAAAAAAATTGGAAGAAACATAATAGTTCATTAAATTGAAGTTTCTCAGATACAATAATACAAGCAGAAAGATGCATGATTGTTTGCTTGAATAATATAAGAAGATCGTAGAATGAGAAGGATAACCAAAGGTAGCTGTTTGATTATAGACCCCTGGCAATATCCTGTGCAACTGAATCTACTAATTACCTCCCAATAACCATATTTGCAATTTCAATTTCAGCTTCTATCTTAGGCGTTGCAACATCAGGAGGCGCAGATATCATAGTATTAGCTACATCTGGTGTATCAATTGATGCTTCAGTTATGGAATAAATATACCATACTGGCAATACCACAATTTACAACAAAATAAGTTTAGTTGGTAACTTCAAATGCTCTGACAGTGCCAGATCAACAGCTCCAAATGAGCCATATGATTATTTCAATTATGGATGTTACCTGGTTTCAAACGCATTTAATCAAAATATATCTATTTCAATCAGTACAGGAAGTCAAGCTCAATTAGTAGTAGATCAATTCACTTACAACGAAGGGTTTACATTGTTCAACACAACTCTTAATGGTAATGCATGTGAGGAAGAGGAAACAAATAGTGCCACGCTATCCAGTGTGGTATATCTGCCATTCTGAAAAAAGGTCTAAGTATGAGTTCAGTGATAAATTTTAAAATCATTTATGAGAATAAATTGATGTTTGGAAAGAGATGGGGAAACCTTTTAATAATTAACTGTGTTGAACTATTAGGGATGACCATTCTTTGAATTACAGAAATAAATCTAGATTGGAGAGGTTTAATGAATTCGGAGAAAGGAGGACATTATTTGGATTTCGTAATGCAGCTTTACTTGATTTTTCTTTCCTAGTTCCAACTTATTCTTTGCTTATTTTCATTACATGGCCAATAACTCCTGCGTGGTTTTTCCTGGCACTTGAACTACTCATTGCCTTGATTGGTATAATAATAGTTATTTTAAAAATTATTCAGTCAGAAAAGGAAATCAAGAAGTTTACAGGTCATTATTATCTATTTCCGCCTCAGGAGATTTATGAATAAACAGCCAGATGCAGCAGGTTATTTGCATGACTGTAAACAGTAAATTTCCAGTTTGTAAACATTATCAGCAATCTATCAATTAATGGATGGCAATAAACTGGTATAGATAGATTTAAACTGCCAGAAATGACTTAAAATACAGCTAATATCAATATGAATACCGAAAAAAATGACAAAATCAGATCAATGAAACGGGTTCATTATCATGGTTTCAGTGAATAATGCATTATTCTGTTACTGATTCTTACTTTATTAATATTCAACCTTACGTTAAAAACGATTTAAGGCATATCTAGAAAGGTTCTAATGTGATAACTTTGCCTTAAACTTGAGGGAATAAAGAATCAAAGGCGTCCCAAGGCATTTTAGATGTTTAGCCAGATAATAATTTTAAACTGATTGCAACCAGGATCATTAAAACTGAAATAAGTAAAAAATTTTTGTTACTACAGTATCAAAAATTGAAAACAGTAACAAAACCTCCTATGACAAAACAGACATAATGTAATGTCATGGAACGTGAACCTATCATCGCTTTATGTACTCAATGCCATCGATTGACATCTGATCTTAAAGTCAGTTGTCACGCCAATATTTAAAGATGTGAATATTGTCATGTTATAGGTTTTTCATGTTACACCTGAAAATGAATAAGAGTGAAACGCCATTATAAACATCTATACCCTATCAGTCTAATTTTTTATTCGAGTTATTCAGAAAAGGTAACTGTGAATATATTAGATGAACAATTATTTTTATTTAAGATCTCTTAATCATCCATCGAGTTATAAGACTGTA
>JAKAYH010000450.1 GCA_021826835.1 Thermoplasmata archaeon
ATATTTTAACGTACCCTCGGGATTCCAGTATAGAAACGGTTCATCGCCATCTCAAATTGCCTATCCTGAAATTCAGAATCTGACCCAGAAATTTCTAAATGGAAGTGGGATAGTTACTGGTACGGGCGCTATTTCTGTTCAGACTTCCCAGGTTACTGCCAAATCAGGATTTGCATTTGGATTGATATTCATAATCCTTCTCGTTGCTATTTTCATAACTCTCATCTCTTATTGGTCCTCGGCCATTGCACTATTTCTTGTTGGGTTTTCACTGTTAATGGGTTACGTTTCCATATTTATAACTGGGCTCATGATAGGAAACGTGTCATTTATTGTTAATTACACTCTCACTGCAGTTATACTGGGTATTTCTACGGACTATCTCGTTTTCATCATATCCCGTTATAGAAGGGAAATAAGAGAAGGAAGAGATCCGAAGGATGCGATATACAAAGCTACAGACACAGCTGGCAAGGCTGTTATAATTAGCGGCATAACTGTTGCATTCACTCTACTCACCTTTTCGCTGGCCCCAACATTTCTTGACTGGGGTATTGTCCTATTTCAGGCAGTAATATACACAGTTTTAATCCAGGTAACGCTTTTGCCGGTTTCCATGTATTTTCTAAGAAACAGACTCATAATGAAAAAAGGTTTGAGCCAACTTTCTGATGACTCGCATAGGAGATCATTTTTCTATAAAACCACGGACTTTTCAG
The DNA here is from genome assembly GCA_021826835.1 of Thermoplasmata archaeon. The sequence goes on from JAKAYH010000450.1 coordinate 720, forward strand.
TGAAAAAAGCCTCTGCAGTGGCAATTGCATTCGTTTTATTGGGTACTCTAGGTATATACTTCTTTTATACTGTTCCAACAACCTATAACTTCAACACTGGGCTTTCGCAAGATTTGAGTTCAGTAAAAGGACTGAACCTGATTTATGAAAATTTTGGGGAGGATAAAATATTTCCAGTGTTTGTCATATACAAAGCTGGATTTAACACTATTCACCTGAACAGTGAAGAAAACAATACATTAATGAAAGTAGCTGATGCTCTTAATAGTGAAGAATTCGTAACGTCAATAAATGGCCCATTCATAAATGGAAGATCCATTTCAAACAATATAAGTCCAGAGGAATTCCAGATAGACAATGGGAAGTTCTTTCTCTTTATTATTACACTGAATTCAAATCCATACTCAAATTCCGCAATTCATGACGTAACGGAACTCAGGGGAAACAGCAGTTACGTGGTGGGAGGCTTAACATCGGAAATAATAGATCAGAGGACGGAAAATAACTCCATATATCATAGCCTTGAAATTTTCATAATTATTTCCATATTTGTAATTCTCTTAATCGCATTTAGACAGTTGAGGTACCCCATAATTGCAATATCTGGTACGTTCTTTAGCATATCTTGGAGTACATTCATTCTATATTACATTTCAATGTTCATTCTTCATATTCAATTGATATATCTAATACCAATCATACTGTTCATAATTCTTTTCAGTATAGGTAATGATTACACCGTATTTATCGCCTCCAATGTGATAGAAGAGACAAAAAAAGATGGATTTGATAGTGGCATAAGGAAAGGGATGGTTTATGGTGCCAAGACCATAACGGCACTGGGGCTTATCCTCGCGTTTTCTCTGGGCGCCTTATCACTAATACCGGTAGCCTTCCTGGAGGAGCTGGGAATTGCATTCATCATTTCTCTTTTGATAGACACATTCTTGATCAGAACATTCTACTTTCCTGCAATGTTAACTCTATTTCACAAATTTGGAGATAAAGAGGCTGATAATTTATGAACTAACCCTAAACCTTAACACGCAATTTTTTTATGCAAAGCCAGTTTATTTTTGCGCATTTTCGACGGTTTAATTTTGTTCTCCACCGATTCTAACACCGTGATCTTATATATTATTCTTAACCAAGCAGATATCATGCTGAGTTGTTCAGTCTGATGATGTGAAGAATGATACGCAACATGTAGAAAAAAGGAATAAACATCAAGTGATCAGCAAGAGAGCTGAATATATTCAGGAACATTGTTAGAAAATTTATAAAATCAGAACCCGAGAGTAAAACGAATAGAAAGAGATGCTTAAAGACTGTTGTCTAACTCATGCAATTATGCATTATGTGTTTGGAGAACTTCTTTGTTTTTTGACACTAAATGCAGGTGTTCAAACGTTTAGATACTCATTATGTACATGATATGGGCGATCCGGATTGGTTATTGAAATTCATCCAGAAAAGTATCTTGATAATGAGGAGAGTTGATATGTATTATCTTTACCGTGTTACAAGCAAATGGGGCCCATAACGAAGAAGCAAAGGATGAAGATGGGTGGATATCCTGGAAGGATAACACCATGAGACTCATAGAACTGAAAAAAAAGGCATCATGAAACGCTATGATCAGACACAGGTGAAGGATATAGGTCTTTTTTTCTCCTGAATATTTCAGATGACATGATTGCGTCTCTTAAGAAATATTTTCCTGAATGGAAGGAGATATTTGCTTTCGCCTGTATGGCCCTTGTTTTTGTGTCTCCCATGATGATGTCGACTTTCATTACGGGACATAATTTGTCTCTGAAAGGATCAGGGGTGCTAATAATCCACCCGATGTTCCTGGAGACCTGCGAAGAAAACTGCATCGAGAGGAAAGCAACGGTGAATTTGATGAAACCATTCATGAAGGATGAAAGATGACTGGCTCTTGATCTGACTCATGTTTTCTCCGTGAGTGGATATGCGATATAAGCCAAATTTGGTTACAACAGCAATGAGGAATATCTATCGCAGATACAGACGCTCTTCCTGTTTTAGCAGGAGCATGATCTTCCGGTATATTCTCGCATCCTGGTGGGTTCAATAAAAGTTTTATGTCCCCGAATATTATGATGGAAGAATCAAGATATTCAAAGATCGTGATGGTATCTGATACTGAGTTCCTTTCCCATGAATCTCCATCTATGTTCCTCATTATGTGACAGGAAACTCATTGGGCGTTTTTCCAACATCACATAGCCATGTTTTGTCTCCCCTGTTGTCCTTGGCCAAAACCTTCACG
>JAKAYH010000451.1 GCA_021826835.1 Thermoplasmata archaeon
ATATCTTGATACGGAAACACCTTCCAAAAGTGCCTTCTCCTCTATCACTGCCTTTTCTTCTTTTCTGATATATACACTTATTTTGTCTTTACTAGAACTTACCATAAATATAATAACACTACATACGTTATAATATTTTTTATTCTAGGGCAAGGTTAAAATATTGCGAACCCTAATTTCTTGAACTATTGCAATCTATACAATAAGATGATTAACTATTTACCTGAAAGATAGGAATATAACTCATCCAACCACATCGAGAATGAATGACATAGACCTATCTTAAAAATTGAGGAAATTGTCCCACTTCTAATGTTACGTGAATTATTGATAAAGATGTGATTTGCAAAACGAATAATGCATCGTCTTAAACTGATTGATGAACTTCTTATGCAAATAGACTTCTAAGAACCTCGGACAATAGTTCATCGGCATTTGTTAAAATTTAATTTTGTGATCAACTTTTTGGAAAGGGCCAGTTTCAGGTATTATTTTAAAGGTTCAATGCCATTACTATTTTACATTACTACGTGATATCTGATTTATGGTTTCTGCCGTCGAATTAGAGAGGGAACAAGATAGACTGGAAAAATCAGATATTTCAAGCAATTATAAAATCAAAATTATATAATTTTTTATGACTACAGACTAGATAGACTTTATCTTTATGCTATAAGATTAAGGCAAATAACTTCTTCAATGCCTGATTCCTTTGTTTCCCCTTTTGCTGAGGACGAAAGAAAATTGATGTCTTGGTTTATGGAAGGAAAGATCGGAAGGAGAACAAAGGGTTGGAATAAAGCTGGTACATACTCTGATTGGGGTATAGAAAATTATAATACCACTCTGAAGAGATCTTATAGATGGTTATATAAAAAAGATAAACCAGAATGCATATCTTGGTTGAAGCCTCATAATCGCCCAAATAAGAATGTCAAGTCTCAAAATCTGATAACAGAGGATGAGGGTCAAAGGAATGTCAAGGTACTAAAGAATCCCCATAACAAAGCCATTATCTATAGTCTATTTGATTCTGGATGCAGGATAGATGAATTACTGACTCTAAAGAATAAAGTTTTGGAATTTGAAGATGATTGTGGCATATTGTCTGTCACTATAGAAAGTGAATATATGGAAAATGAATTAGGATTTTTGACTAATTTACATAAGAGCATATAAGACTAGGTAATAGAACGAAAAGAATGCTATGAAAAAAACCTTATTGGTGTAATGAATGAGTTATCAAAAAGGATATAGGGCCTCCTTATGCCTAAATGTAAATCAGTAGTATATAAAAAGGCATTAGAATTTTTATGTATAATAATGGATTTATACTCTATAGAGGATGGGCCTGGCCGGATTCGAACCGGCGGTCTTCGCTGTGTGAGAGCGACGTCATAACCACTGGACTACAAGCCCCTTAAGGGGGAAATACGCAAATGTGTTTAAATTTTGTTAAACCTTTCCAAATATTCGCTTGATATATAACGAAAACCAGGAATCAGAATATTAATAAATTTTCACACACTATTTTATTATGAAAGACAAGTTCAATGAAATCTTTCGCAGCAAAGGAGTCAATTATCTAACACAGGATTTACCGTTATCTGAATTTCTGAAATTCTTCAGTTTTAATGAAGATGATGATCTCAAAGTTCTGGGCGAATATGTTTCTGAGGAGATGATTGAAATCATGGATTATGTTGATCACAACGGAAAGCCCGAACTCATAATGTGGAATCTTGATGGAAAGCGGATAGATTATGTAAGAATATCACCAGAACACCGGAAAGCCCTGAGAACGCTGCAGGATCTTGGTGTTGTTATAAAAAGTGCCTCCGGTGAACAGCCATGGATGTATCACTTTGTGGCAGGATATCTCATTTCTGATTCAGGCATATTCTGTAGCCTCACCCTAACTGCACAGACTGCCTATGCTTTAAGTAAGTATTTCGGTGGGAAAGAAAAGTTCATCGATCATTATCTCGATAAAAAAGATCCATGGTATGGTGCAACATTCTACAGTGAAACCCAAGGAGGCAGTGATCTGGCTGCAAATAAAACCAGAGCCACAGAAACTGAAGAAGGATGGATTCTAAACGGCTCAGACAAATATTTTGCCAGCAATGCTGGTATAGCTGATGGAGCAATAGTTACGGCAATGACTGGCAATGGTGGAATACGTTCACTGGAAACATTCTTCGTACCGGCTATTAAAAAAACTGGAGAATTGAATTACACCATCAGGCGATTGAAAAATAAGATGGGAACCATAGCAGTTCCAAGTGGAGAAGTTGATTTAGTGGATTCAGAAGCATATCTGATCGGAGAAAGGGGCAAGGGAATATATTACGCCATGGAAATTCTCACCATTTCTAGGATTGATGATGCCCTTGCAGCTGTGGGCATTGCAAGGAAGGCATTGTGGGAAGCTTATCTACACACTGAAAAGAGATCAGCATTCGGAAAGAAGCTGAATGAACATCCACTCATGATGAAGGATATAATAAGCCTTGAAGCTGAACTTGAAGCATCTCTCATAATATCATTGTACGCTGCTAAACTATTTTCAGATGTGGCCAGTGTAAAGCCGCCATACAATGATGCATATAATTATGCAAGATTCATCACTCATATTGCGAAGAACATGGCAGCATGGTCATCAGATCATATAACTCAGTATTCAATGGAGATCTTTGGGGGAATAGGATTCTTTGAAGAATTCCCCATGCCAAAGTTTCACAGGGATGCCCTGGTAACTTCAATCTGGGAAGGCACAAGCAATATCCAGGCTCTTGACATGCTCGAGACTATTCTGAAAAAGGGAGTTGCAAAAGTCTTCTTCAATGACATGAAGACCAGATCTGAAAAAATAACTGAACTTCATCTGAAGAATAAAGTGAGAGAAAGAATTGAGTTTGTTGAGAATCAGTTTAACACACTGTTGGAGGGTGGTTCAATTGAGATGGGTTCAAAGGATCTTCTGAAACTGTTCGGCCAGGCACTTTCAC
>JAKAYH010000452.1 GCA_021826835.1 Thermoplasmata archaeon
TTACTCATTTTTCAATTGATAGACAAACTTTTTAATTACATAGTTGTTATTTGTGTGTGAGCATATGGTTGAAACCACCAGACAAACTAACTATGGTTTGCCCAGGGCTACATATATTCTTTTGTTGTTAAATTCGATGCCCAACAAAGTTATAGAGGGCAGAACCAGACTTGAAAAACTCGTGTTTGTAACGCAGAAGAAACTAATTGAGGACATGAATTGGGGAGTTACCAACAATGTTTACAATTTTAGGGCATTTAATTATGGCCCATTTACGGAAGAAGTATTGGATGATATTGCTTCCTTGGAAATCCTAAAATTAGTGAGAGTTGAAAAAGAAAATCTGTCAAACCCTACTTATTTCATTACTGAGAAAGGCGAACAGGTTGTTAAGAACATAATTTCCGGCAAAAAGATTCCGGTAAATATTGTTAACGAAATAAAGAAGATAGCCTCTGGACTTGGTAAATTGCCTCTGAACAAACTTATTGAATTAGTATACAAGGAGTATCCAGATTACACAGGAAAATCACTAATCAAATCTAAATATATGATGTAGTATTATTTATCGTTCGTCCTATGAGTTCAGAATCTACACTTGGAATTTTATTAATCATTTTTTCTTCCGTGGTGGGATTCTTCATACCACAAATATTAAAATTAGTCTATCTACCCGTTTCAGACATTGGGGCTGAAAAATCAAGGATTGACCAAGAAAAAGACAGACTCATAAGTAGAATATTCTTGGATATTGCAAGGATTGTAGAAGGCAACTCTTTTATTTCGTTTGACGAAAGGGAAATTATAAAGGTGAAATACAATAGGGAGATAGAAGCATTGGAACTACTATATCACTACTCCAAAGAGATGCTTCAGTTTTATAGACATCTGAAGATTACCAACTTAGTTGGAGGAATAATTTTGATTATTTTTGGGGGCATCATTACTGCCTTTCCTGCTTTTTCCTTTGACCCGGTGATCTATTTTTCTTTTTCCCTGCTCACGACCATAGTTATATTGGCCCTATATACATATGTATTATTAAGAGATTACAGAAATAATTATAACGGCATAATAGATGGCATTGAAAATAGAAGAATAGAACGAGTTAATACCAACTTTATGGAGAGAACTAATGGAAGACAAAGTTAGTGAGAGGCAATTATATCCTCAAATTGAAAAATTCCTTGTTCGAAGAGGTTTCAAGACATGCCAAGAGGTTAAACCGAATAACAATAGCTCAAGAAGAGTTGACGTTGTTGGAGTGAAACCTAGATTAAAGGATGTTGTGGCAGTTGAAGCGAAACTTTCTGACTATAAGAGAGTAATGCGTCAAGCCATGGTAGGATTGTTCATTTCAGATTTTGTATACATATCTCTGCCATTTGGTTATGCCAGCACCGTATTGGATAAACATGAAGATGAATTGAAAGAATTGGGAATAGGAATCTTAGGGGTAAATGGAAAAGCATTGGAAATGCTATCTCCTTCCCGGTCTGCTTATGTAGATTTTAATAGAAAACAAAAATTAATTGATATGGTAATCAATAGGAGAAATAATAATGAGTAAATTATATTTTAGGTTAAGCTTAACTCGTCAATATAGCCCACTTGAAACCTACTCCACTGGTTACCACGGCATTGGGTTAGAAGCCCATATATTCGCAAATTATGAAAACTCAATTTCTCTCTTCCTAAGTAGACTAAACAAACCATACTTCATAGACCCTGTCTTTTATAGGTTTAGTTCCCCCCTTTATAGGAACTATACGGATCGGAGATGGGCCGGTAGGCTGATTGAATCCTACGGATTAACCCAACTTCTTGAGGAAAATCCTGACGGCATAATGACTTCAAATTTAACAGAAAAGAATATTTCAGCTATTACGGATAGGGTATTGGAATACCAAAGAAACTCCCTAATGAGTTCTTCTGGTGAAACTATTTCACTTCTAGCTTTACTTGACAACACAGAAACAACCCCAGTAGATGTAACTGGACCGGAGTTTCTGATACCACCTTATTTCATTTACGACGGAGATGGAGATGTGATTAAGACTAACCTCAGTCTTGTAGATGAAGCTCTTAAGCTAAAAAGAGAGATGGAGAAGATTTTTGCCCCCATAATTGTCGATCCAGATTCTCTCTTGGACGATGTCTTCATAGATGATTTAATCACCAAATACTCCTCTAAAAAAGTTGATGGATACATTGTGTGGGTCACAGATTTTAAAGAATTTGAGGCAGACAGTGTGACACTTGAATATTATACTAAATTCCTAAAGAAGTTGAAGAACTCCACGAATACCAAAGAATTGATTGACATGTTTAGTGGATTTTACTCTGTTCTATTGGCATCTAAAGGATTTTTAGGCGGTGTGGTTCAAGGTCTTGGCATCTCAGAGTCAAAAAACCCATTTGCTGGAAGCGGACAAGGGAAACCAAGATATTACATCCCAATTGCCAAGCAAATGGTCAGTGTTGATATTGCAGCTGACCTAGTTAGCGTGGATGAACAGTTGTTCTTTTGTAGCTGCACAGGTTGTACTTCAAATTCAGATATTCTTCATAAAAGCATAAGAGAACTTGATGAGCACTTTACCGAAAATAGAATAAAAGAATTTGAAAATCTAAGGAACGAATCCATCATAAACATTGTGAACGGACTTAACAGCGACTCTCAAAAATTGAAACACGTAGTTGATCCTACCGCCTCAGGACTGGCCCATAGATTTGGCAACAGACTCAGGGTTTGGGCTACGGCTCTCTCAAATTCTGCTTAACGTCAATGCCAATCCAATAAGACAATATACAAATTGATAGACTAGTTGCCCCACATACTCTTCCTTCTTTCAATCAGAGAATCCACTCACCATTTTGTGATACTATACATGACGCAATAAATATTATCGCATATGTTCCTCATTCCGTGTGACATAGTGTTTTGAGGATTTCATTTTCTCCAATCCATAACAGGAACTGCCTGGCAACCACTTTTATCATTCCTTTGA
>JAKAYH010000453.1 GCA_021826835.1 Thermoplasmata archaeon
TTTCACTGGCATCTAATAACTTTATGAAATTCTTCTCAGGTTTGCTAGATTCATTGTATAGGTAAAAAGGTTGCATAACAGACTTTTTGGATATGGCCGGAAAATACTTCTCATTGTAGGTAATAACATTTGGGACTTCCCAGTTTTCATTTTCTAAGAACACACTGCCGTTTTTAAGGGACTCTGTAACTTCTAATCTATAACGTTCCTTGCTCAATTGTAAAGCTTCATCGAACAGGTATATGTTATCCTTTCCAAGGACAACCTTCTGAGCTTCTTCAGAGTGTTTACTTATCCCAAATTTATCTCTTAAAAATGTGTAAATTGCATTCTTTATCCTATCACTAGAATCAATCATTGCATAGGGACTTGCCACTCTTCGCACAAACATATCGAATTTATCAGAAATCTCTTTAGGACTTGACGGTACCGGTATCTGGCCTTTATACTCAATCTGCCCTGGCTTATCAATTTCAGATATTGTCCCGTCGGCAATAACCATATCTGTGATTGTTTCAGGCTTTAAATTCAATTTTTTTTGGATTTCGAGTTCTTCTGCAACATTTTGAAATATCTTTATAAAGTTACCAGTAAGTCTTGTTCTTTCTCTTTGTCTCCTTAGATAAACCGATCTTAACTTTATGTTCTGGTACTCCGGAATTCTTAGGGACTCAAGAACCGTGAAATAATCCTTGGCCTCTCCTTCATCTATTATTACCTGATCCACATTTGTGAAAACATATGCACGATTCAACTCTTCATTGTTGTAATAGCAGAATTCTGGCATCCTCATTATTCGACCCACAGTCTGTATTGTAAAGGTTAAGCTCTTCATCTCTCTAAAAATAACAAGAATTGAGGCTCTTGGACAATCCCAACCAAGCGCTATCGCCTGTTTGAATATTAGCACCTTTACTTCGTTTTCGTTTTTCTCAATGTTTGCAAGATTGTCTGATTTATCTTCCGATAGCCATATTGCAAGGCTACCGTTTGAAACGTTTATGTCAAACTTGGAATCTAAGTATCTTACTATGTCATCTTTCTTAACATCAACATTTCCAGATCTATTATCCGGCAACTGTATTAGGAGAAGCGGATTTACATTCGTACCTTCCTTTTTATATAATTCAGCCAATTGCTCTCTCTTTTTGATAGCCTGATCAAGAACAAGTTCATTTGAGGTCTGATTGTCAACCTTAAGAGATAGAAATTCCGGATTTATAGAGACCTCTCTTTTGATCATCTCCTCGGCTATAACATCGCTAAGCTTGACTTCTACACGACCAACCTGAACATCAAAGCTATACACCTTGTTAATTGGAGTTGCGGATACTTCCAGTGTTATATCTGGGGAAATTATGTTTATAAGTTCCCTTGACCGCTCTGCGTTTGCCGTATGGTGACTCTCATCGATTACCAGAAGTATCCTTCTTCCCTCTTCCTTGGTGTTGCTTATTATGCTGTTAAGATTGTTATCAAGTTCATTTTCACGAACCATTATGTTAACATTCTTCCTGTTTATACTTTCCCAATTAATGAACAGAATCTCATTTTGATCTATTTTCCTATCCACCAAGTCAGAGAAGTAGCTGCATTTTATAAGGCGCAGATCTTCGAAATATCTTTCTAGCTTTTCTTTACTCTGTTCATGAAGCATTCTAACAGAAATCCAAACAATAGATATGTTTGAGTTTGGGATGAGAGCTATATTTTTCAATAATTCTGACACCATGAGAGTTTTGCCGGATCCAGTGGGTGATTTGAATGTAATTACTGCCTTTTCAGATTTATTAAGGAAAGTGAGGACTTTCTCAGTTAATTCCCCTATTGCCTTAATCTGATAATCTTTTAGAGCAATCATCTGAACAGCCTCCTGTACACATTCATTATTGAAGCGGGGATTGGTCTAACTTCAATAAGATCTGCAATTTCTTCAAACTCTTCCTCTTTGTTTGAATCATCAAGGGAAAAAATATAGATAACAGCTTTTCTGTTCAAGCTCTTTAGCTTAGTCTTGCACTCATCAATTCCATCATCGTCGTAAATTATGCTAAGCAATTTCTCACTTTCACCGCTGTATATCCTAAACTCTTTTCCCTCAAATTCCAGATTAAAGCAGTTTTCCTTTAGGCAAAGCATCTCAGTGGAACGATCTACAAGCTTCTTTTTATTTGCATCCGTCTCAGTTGCATCTACGAAATCAGTACGGTAATATTTCAAGGAAATCGAGTTCCTTTCATTTAACCCCTTAAAATCGTCTCTGTGAAAATCAAGTACTTTTTTTAATCTTGGATAACAGACTTCTGTGCTGATGTTGTTTTCATTGTTTGTACAGAGAATAAACCGTCGTGTTCCACCATCTTTTAGATTAGCTTCGATGACGGCTTGACCGGTCGTGCCTGAACCGGCAAAAAAATCCAATATTATACTATTTTTATTTGATGCAAGCTCAATAATTGTTTCCAACAGTTTTGTCGGTTTGGGATTGTTGAAATTAGTATCTCCTAACAAACTTTTTAATTCTTTGGTACCATTTGTTGTAGTACCCGCATCGTCCCACCACGTTGTAGCGACTTTTCCACCTGATCGTTCAGCATCCGTAAGGAAGTATTTCTTGGATAGGCTCTTCCCTCTCTTCACAATAAGACCCTGCTCATATAGCTCTTGCATAGTTTCCTTTGAATAACGCCAATATCCTTTGATCCCTAAAAATTCATAATAGGGGTTTCCCTTCCTCTTGCCTCCCGGTCCGTCTACGGGGGTCAACTTATATGGGCCTCTGGGGTCATTATCTGGATTTTTGAAACCCGATAAATCCTTTTCAAGCCGGAATTCTTTGCGATGCCTAAACTTCTCTTCTAGATTTTTTGCATATACGAGTACGTAATTATGATTTTGAGATATGAGTAGGTCGTTTGAAATTGATTCTCTGTGTTTCCATGCTATAACACCAATTAAGTTTTTTTCGTCGAAAACATAATCGCATAGTAACTTTAGTTGAGCCATCTCA
>JAKAYH010000454.1 GCA_021826835.1 Thermoplasmata archaeon
GATCTGATACCCTCAGGAGAGAATTCAGTAGGCAACCATTTGCAAAGATTGTTTTTGACAGTCTGGATTAAATTTTTTAATGATTTTTTTAACCACCGAGCAGATAGTAAATTTCAACAAAGCCATAGCAAGTATATATTCACTTGATCACGGCGTCATTAAGCCGGACATCCTCGAGTCAATAACAGAAACGCCTCAGAGATTCATCTTTGGACAGGAAATATTTCCAACCATTTATGATAAGTCAGCAAGCATTCTGGAATCAATAGTAAGGCTTCATCCCTTCCTGGACGGAAATAAACGCACAAGCCTGCTTTCTGCCTTCGAGTTTATGTTCGCAAATGATCACTTCTTCTTCATACCGCTTGGGGCACCGAGATTCCTCGTTAAAGTAGCAACATATACCGGAGAAGGTGAAATAACAACGGCCAATTCGACTTTCATTCTGTCCCGAAATTTGTCTTCTCTATTTGTTCAAGCAAGCGTTTCTTGAGCTTTGAAAAGCTATTCTCATTCAAATTAAGATATGGCAAAAGTCCATGGTCAAACCTAAGAATGACGTTTTTTAAATGATTGTGGAAATAGTGCAGATTGTACTTTCTGAAGATATTCTCGAGTTCTTTCATATTAATATCAACCGTTTTCAAAAGATTGGGTATTGTTATGCACCATCCCTGTTCATAGCGTATGTCATCTTAGTCAGACTAAACTGAAATTGCTCCCACTGCCGACGATATTCCTTGTCGTCCATCTGTTCTTAGGCCTGAACGTTTGCTAAATGACCATTGCACTGGATTGAATAATAATGAAGCTTTCTTATGAATCAATAATAGTGATATAAGGTAGCACACTTTGAAAAGTCTAATGACAAGCATTTAGTAAAAGCTCGCCATTAAGTAAGTAGTGAATGTCGAGGATTTAAAGTCAGTAATAATCTCTCAGCGCCAACAGATGGAGGAGCTATTTCAACAGGAAGAGATAATAGAAAGAGAAAGGGGTTTCGAAAGCGTAAGACCACTACTGAGATACCCCAACATACTTGCCATTCTTGGGGTTCGAAGATCTGGGAAATCTGTTTTTACCTGGTTGATGCTGAGGGGGGAGAAATTCGGGTACATAAATTTCTTCGATGAGAGACTGGCATCATTACGTTCGGAAGAATTATCCAAGGTAGTTCAGGCATTTTCTGAACTGTATTCAGAAGTTAATTACTTCATTCTTGATGAAATACAACGAGTACAGGGGTGGGAGAGATTTGTTTCCAGGCTTAGAACCACAAAGAGAATCGTAATTACTGGAAGCAACTCGGGCCTTTTACGAGGTAATCTATCTTCATTCATAACAGGCAGGCACTCAGATGTCGTCCTTTTTCCATTCAGTTTTCGGGAGTTCCTGAAAGTAAACCGTGTAGATCTGGACCGGGACTGGTATCAATCTGATGTTAAAACTGCCACCGTGAAGAGGTTATTTAACGATTTTCTAATCAAAGGTAGTTTCCCGGAAGTTCAGAAATTCGGAACAAGAATATTACAGGAGATATACCGGGACATAGTGGAAAACGACATTATTTTACAGCACAAAATTCGAAACAGGGAAGCCATTAGGAGTCTTTCATTATACTTGGCATCAAATATATGCAAGGAAATATCATTTGAAAAACTGACAGGATATTTGAGCATAAAAAACGGGCATACGGTCGCAAAATACGTAGGGTACCTGGAAGAGGCCTACATGTTCTTCCTTTTGCAGCGTTTTTCCTTCAAACTTAAAGAACAATTCATAGCACCCAGAAAAGTCTATGTCATTGACACTGGAATAGCTGATAGTATCTCATTCAGAGTTGGGCAGGACCGCGGAAGGCAGATGGAAAATATTGTCTTCGTGGAGCTAATGCGACGGAATCAGTATCTCGCATTAAATCAGGAACTGTACTACTGGAAGGATCATCGCGGAAGGGAAGTTGATTTTGTTCTTAAAAAGGGTAATGAGGTGGTCGAACTTATACAAGTAACTTACGTCTCCAGTAGGATAGAAATCAATGATAGGGAAACTGCCAGTTTGATCCTGGCTTCCAAAGAACTGAAGTGTGGAGCCCTGACCGTAATAACCTGGGACTACGAGGCTGAGGAACTGAAGGAAGATAAATTGATTAAATTCACTCCAGTATGGAAATGGCTGCTACAATAGGACCTGCTAAATTAACTGCATTGACTGCTGGATAATAATAGATGCAAATGTGGGCTATTTATTAAATCATTTATTAACTATAGTGAGTCAGTTACTGATACATAATGTGTTATTGTTATACCTGATCCAGTATTTGATGCAAATTCAATTGATTCGAGATTACCTCATCCAAAATATCAACAAACCCTTGCCCATGATTATTGCACGTGATCTCGATCCCGGAGCTTTCCCGGGAAAATCCGTGACCATTATTGGACCCAGAAGAACCGGTAAAACGACGCTGATGTGGCAGATCATATCGCGCCTCGATAGAAGAGAAACCGTGCTGCTTGACTTTGAAGACCTAGTGTCCCGTAACGTAATTGAATAATATTATACTCCTCCACCATTCATTCATATGCGTATTGCAGCACCGCTGAAACTGACGGATGAAGACCGCAGACAGCTTGAATCATGGTCCAGGGGCCGTTCCATTCCCCCGGCGTCTCGTTCTCCGTTACCGGATAGTTCTCAAGGCAGCCGGTGGGCTGGAAAACAGTGAGATCGCAGAGGAGTTCGGTATCCGTCCGAACACCGTCGGATTGTGGCGCAACAGGTTTGCACACCAGGGCCTGAAAGGCATAGTGAAGGATGCACCAAGGGCAGTACGCAAACCGTCCCTGGATCAGTCGGTTGTCAGTACCATACTGGACAGAACCTTTCATGAGAAACCTGAAGGGGATGAGCAGTCGAAAAACGTTGAATATATTTATTCTCAATCTTAGATTATTATCTTCGGAGATACTGCAATATGATAAATTTTATACCAACATTACA
>JAKAYH010000021.1 GCA_021826835.1 Thermoplasmata archaeon
GTAAGCGGATGTGGAATCAATCGATGCAGTTTGTTGGGAAGAAGCTTCCTTTGAGTTCAAGGTTACTGTTGTTGTTCCTGAATTTGCTACTGCTGTGTTAAGGGTATAATAACTCACTCCGATTGAAGTTGAAGCCGTTTCACTGACCGATGAAAGATCGGGTTTGGCTATTGGACTGTTCGGAGAATTTGACGATTGTGAGGGATTGTAGTGAGCCAGAAGCACTAAACTGCCGGAACACATCAGAAAGACAATGAAGATGGAAAGAATCGTTTTACTCTTTACCATGGCAACGCTACTCCTATACTAAAAAAATAGTACAAAAAGATGTCTATAAGCCATACTGCCAGACCAAACATTATGAGTATTATGAAAAGTCTGATTTCTTCTTTGAATGTTATGATTCCACTACCTCTTTCCTCTTCTTCAGAAAATATATCGTTTTGTTCTGCACGCTGTTTCAAGCCGTCATATAATTCAATTTTCGGATTCCTCAGCATCTCCCCGATCTCTTCGTCGCTGAACGTCAGTTTTTCTTTTTTAAACACTCATTCCACCTTCAATTATAATTCCTTTCCAATCAACTTCATGTCCTTTTTTTGCAGAATGTTTCTCTGCTTTTATGACATTGAGACTGAAGTCTTTGCCGCATGAACATACTTTTTTCCAGATTAAGTCAGTCATGTTTACACTCTACCGTTTTTATTGCACATCTTATATGAGCTGTCAGTATATAAATATTGTCGTAGCTTCAAAATAAAATGAAAATTGCTACTACTAACTCAACTATTATGAAAACTACAGCAAGAGCAACAAGAAACTCTTTTGTCATTTTTTATTCCACTTTGCTGAATTTAGTCGAAACTGAATAGCATGGATCATACTTATTTGTTCAGCGGTAGGTGGTAATGCTTCAAGTTTTTCTTTTAATTTTTTAAGAACTGAAAGTTTTATGTTTCCGTTACTGTCAAATCCTTTCATTCCTTCTGTTGCCATAACAAATGCCGTTAGTCTGCCTTTTTTCAAATGTAGATTTAATGGTTTTCTTCCCAATTAATCACTTCCTTTTAAAAATTTCTTGATTTCAATGAAAGAGTTTGAGATAGATTTTTCAAGTGCTGAACCGAATTCTATTAAAGGTTCTCCAACTTCTTTTCCAAGAGTATCAATGAGTTTTAGGATTAAACGCTTCATAGAATCACTGTTTCCTTTTATCTCTACAATAACCTATTTTCCAAGCTTCTTTTGTGCTACCGTCGTTATATGTCAATGTGACTTGATAACCATTGACATAAATTCTATCTTCTTTTTCACATATTTTACGGTACTCTGCATCGACTTTCTTTCCTTCTTTTATTGAGGCTATATTTGAGGAAAATGGATACGGAGCATTTTTTATTCTTCGTAGTTCGTGCTTTGTTTTTCCAAGTATCTTTTTGTAATCATAAGGTTTCATAGTCATAATTATCTACCCCACGAGAATTCTGGCTTGAAGTTGGCTTCAACCAATGAAGTCATATTCCACATTCCACGATTAGTAAGATGAAAATTGGATTCGATATTAAACACTACCTTAAAGTCTTTTGTTCCTACTTTAAATACCGCAGTGCCAATACCATGGTTTTCAACATCACGAATACTAACTTTTTTTCCACTTATAAAAAAATATGGTTCTTTTAAGAGTGTCAGGTTAGCCCCTGCCATCTGTGGATAATCTTTAGCTTTAAACTGTTTCTGAATTTCAGTCATAAGGTTCATTACTGAATCTTTTATAGACTCTTTGGCAGTTACTATCTTGACCTGAATTTTTGGTTCTTCATCGTAGATACTCATTGTTAATTACACCTACCTTAAAGCTCAAACACTAAGGACTTCATTATGTTTTGAAGATGCTTATGTGTACCATTCCAATCATCTGAATTCATTGATTGCTTTGTATTTAGAAGATGATTATGTGCTTGACTTGCCATTGAATGAAGTTTGTACATCTCCGCACTTCTCATTTGTTGTGCCTTATCTAAAACTTCTTTAGCAAGATGCTTAATTTCATTCATAAGATGTTCTTTAAGTTTGAGGAATAGAACATCAAGTCTATCAAATAACTTGTTTAGGAGTTTTTTAGATTGTGCAACTCCCTTATCGTATGTTCTTTTCAACTGTTCTCTTTGAGCAGGTGTTAGTTTAACATACTTTTTCTTGAACTCGTTAGTATGGTGTAGTAAAGCATCCATACCTGATTTCAGTTGAGCAAGCAGTTCCTTTATTTTCAGTTTTATTTCATCTACTTCTGACATATCTATACCACCATTAGAGTTAAACCAACCGATAGCACTATTGTTAATGCTATTGTTGCACTAATTTTCCACCATGTCACTCCAAACATAGATGGAACAGAAGCATCGAGATCGAAGCCTCTATTTCTTGTCTTGATTTCGAATGTTTCAAGAGATTCTTTATATTTTCTTGCATCATCTTGTGCAATCTCAATAAGCTCACTTTCGTATGCGTGAAGTGCAGTTATTAGTTCATTTATATTTGACTGTTCAATGTTTTCAAGTTTCTTTATGAGTTGTGTTGTTCTATTTTTTGACGTATTTACAGGAATGTAGAACTCAGTAGTTTTGTAATCTTGAGTATTGGATTGATAGGGTTCTATTTCCCACTTTGATACGAAGTGATGTTTTAATTGCACATAGAAGTATGAAATCACAGGAATTGCTACCGTAAATGATAACTCCACTATATTAACTACAAATTGTGAAGATACCTGTGGAATACCAAATTGTAATCCGCTCATCCAGTCGTTTATAACCAGTGCTAAAAGTAGCGTGTATCCAGATATAACCGCCAATAGAGCAAATATGAAGAACCTGAGGCTTCCTGTTGGTGTATTTATGTAAGGTACTGGATCGCAGTATGCAAACATATCTACTGGGAACGCAAGATTCTTTTTCGTGTTTCCCTGTGTAGTGTATAAGTATAGCTTTGATTCAGGGTTATCTTTGTCTTCTTTGATTTCTCCAACTTCTACTTTTCCTGAATATGTCCATCCATCAACTGTATCGATAATGAACACTTCTTGTTCACTGAGATGAGGCATCACAAATCATCTCCGTTAGTTTCTTGTCGACTTCCACCAGAATCGAGTCCATGTTCCTCAATTTCTTCATTTCCAGTTGAATCTGTTTCAGTTCCTTTTCCGCTTCCTTTATCGTTGAGGGTAGAAATATCGGTAAGAGTTCCTGCCTCTGTGAGTTGTAAGAATTCAGTAATGTTTGTATCTTCTTTATCTTTATCGTCAAGCATCATCTCCACTTCTGATTGTGCTTTATTCCAGTATCTTTGAGCCCTTCTGTAGTGTTTCCTAACATTCACAGCCCTACCATTTACGTTTCTTCTGTGTTTTTTAACTGATATTTTGAACATTTAAGCACCATTAAAAAATTTTAGTTGGGAATAAATAAGCTCCCAACTTTTAAGACTTTTTAAACACACCTCTGCCTTTGGACTTTGATACCAGTTTCTTTACCCCTTTAACTCTCTTGTAGATAATTATTCCCAGTATCAGTGCTATTACGCCTCCGACAATTGCAATCACGTAGATAAGGTAGTGTCCAAATATTTTAGCAATGTTTATTACCCAACCAAATGCGTTAGATAATGCTGATCCTATTCCACCTACGCTATTCACAATACCTTTGGTCATATTGCCAAATGCACTAAGATGTTCAGTGATCGTTCCACTTACATTGCTGAATGTAGTTCCAACCTTATTCAACACTGCCATTGTTTTGTTCTGAGCACCATGTACAAAGTTAGCCACTGATGTAGTTGCCGCAGTTGTTTTATTCTGTATATAAGCAGGCAAGCTTTTAACAGATACAAACACTGGATTGAGTACTGCTTTAGATGTGTTTACAACTTTATCAGCAGTATTGACTACCGATCCGCCCAAATCGTATGCTTTCGTCTTAATTGCAGTTGCACCTGTCATTATCGAACCGCCAAATTCAGAAGCCACTGAACCAATGGATGTTGGAAGCTTAGTAATTCCTGTGGTTGCTGACTGTACAGTTTTTACGGCAGATGTCTTCAATGATCCAATACTATTTATGACATTAGTTGCAACTCCACCGACGTTTGGAATTATATCATGGACAGTCGTTGAAGCCTGTTTCATAAAGTTACTGAACTCAGTAGCAGGTGGGAATGTATGCGGAATGACATTTACAATTGCTTGCAGATTGGGTGCATGAGTTGTCACTGCTTTAACTGCATTTCCAACTGAAGATTGGGCAGAGCTAAAGAATGACGACACTGCTGATCCAGCCGATGTCAGACCACCAAACAAACCTCCCCACATTGCAAACTTTCCAATGTTCTTAAAGAGTGGTTCTCCATTAAGCCATCCTGCAATCGAGAGTTGTGATACATAGACCGTGTGTACAATGTCACCTGTTATCGAAGTGTATGTTATGACTGAAGCACCTTTCGCAAATCCTGCACTCTGTGGTGTTGCGTAAGCCACATCTGTGAATGGATTGACAATTTGCCCATGTGCATAGTTCATTGGAAGTATAAGTCCAGACGATCCCTGATAGAACTGTCCAGCATCATATCCTGCAACAATTGCACCTGTACTCATATTCACAAGCGAAATGTTATTTGCCTGCATGAGTGCGGGAACAGTGTTATAGAATGTGTTGTCGATATTTGAAACTACGCTTTTAGATACATTCGTGTCAACAGATACTGAACTAATCAAGTATGATACAATCTGTATCTGGTTAGTAGCAATTCCTGTCTTTGAGGAAACATAGTTTATCAAACTTTGCTGGAGTTGATTTCCAACCTGTGAGGTATTCCATGTCGCTACACTTGCAGTCGTAAGACCTGAAACTACTGGATCTCCCTGCTGTTGCAAAGCACCAACAGTTTGATTAGCACTTGCAGTGCGATTTATGGTAACCTGTACTCCATTTTCCAAGAATGTATGTGTCTGGTTCAATGTTGTCTTATTCACATTGTTTGTGAGATTTACCGATCCAGCAAGTAAACTAACATTGGAATTCGATTTGTTTGCACTGGCGTATGCTCCAACTCCATTGCTATTCACTGGTGCAGTGAGATTTGCAGAAGGTACTGCGGAAAGGTTGGTATGCGAAACAGACGGATCGAAGTTTACAACATTTGTAAATGTGTTTCCAATTGCCTGAGACAGTATAGAACTTTTCGAAGCTGGCGTAACAAACGAAGATGCCTGATAGGTGTATTTATCTAAGAAGTAGAAGTAATCCATCATATATGAATCACCTGTAGTTGAAGCAGTCGGAGTCATAAAGTTTTCAAGATACAGTTTATCAGTTGTTCCATTGTTCAATGTAGATACGTACTTCGTCAAGTTAGTTTTTGCAGTAACTATTTTTGTGTACACACTAACTCCATTCTGCGAAACATTCAACTCGGTAGCTGTTGTAGTTACCTGAATTTCAACAGTATAAAACTGAAGAGGTAGTATCGTGTTTGCAGGAAGGTTGTATGTGGAATGTATAGTACTGTTATTGCTAAATACGAAAGATGCACCAGATGAACCAAACTCAAAGTAAGCAAAGTTTCCTGTTGTCGGTACTGTACTGTTATTTCCTGCTGAAAGAAGCATATAGTTAGAAACACCTGATCCGTTGTATGCTAATCTTTCAGAAACAAACAGAAACTGAACATTTCCCTTTGCACTGACAGACTTCGATAGATTGAAGACATTTCTTGAGTCGTACACTGTTGAGCCAACCGTCTTGTTATAAATAGTCAGATATGGACTTGTAGTCACATTACCATGCACATACGGTTGAACTTGAGGATTGGAAACTGAATACATTGCCTGTGTCGGTTGGTCTATCCACGCAATCCTCGAAACGTTGATAGACAGATTGTCTACTATTGCGTTCGTTGACAGATTTATTCCTGTTGATAAAGAAGCAATTTCAGGATTGACATGTCCAAAGTTCAATCCACCCATTGCCATTGCCAACACGACAAATGTGACAACGAACATTCTTGAAGAGCCGAAGCTAAATTTTTTGTTGATATATACCACCCGTTTTACTCTGCAAACAGAACGTTTATGGCTTCAGCCAGGTTCTTGTCCTCTGTGTTGAGTCTTCTGTTGTATCTTCTCTCAGCGTGTTTTGCACCATGTTCGTATCCTTTCTTGTAAAGTTCTCTGTCTTTCCTCTCAAGATCGGTAAGAATCTTAGCCTTTTCATTCGTAGGAATTTTTGATTCCATTACGGCTTTTCTGGTTTTAGCAACTGAGCTTCCTCTTTTTGCTGTGTTGTTTGCTTTATTGATTCTTTCCTCTATACTCTTTCCTTTAGATCGAGCTTTGTACACTTTGTCAGAACGGTATCTTCTGCTTCCGTGTACTGAAGGAAACATTCTATCAATTCTTGCAGTAGGAATTCCCAGTTTTCTAAGTCTTTTTACATCGTCAACGGTTACATAACTCTTCCGAATTCTCTTTCGAGTTCCAACAGGAAGTTTCTCCCATTTTGTATGTTCAGTAACAAGACTTCTAACTCTTTTCATATAGTTAGAATACTTCTGACTCCTTTTTGCACTAACAACGGTCTTATTAGAATTCTTAGCCATTTTGTTAGATTTACCCACTTTGTTGCCAGCCTTTCCACTCTTAGACTTGGACTTTTCGAACTTACGAATAAGCTCTACAAGCAGTCCGTAGTCTTTTTTAGACAGTTTACTACTTTTTGTCATACTTGTCCTCTGTGCCATTGCACATTAGACTAACCGCTTGTAGTATATAAAAGTTATGGTAGCTTGAAAAATAAGAAAAAATTAGTCTTGGTCAGCACCTTCATCGTCGTCGTCAAGACCTGAATGCTGGAGTTCTTCTCTGAGTGCATCGTAATTATATTCAACGTAGATATAATTGAGTCCATCATACAGTGGCACTACACCAACATCAATTCCTGCTTTGGAAGGAAGATTCTCAAGTACTTTAACTTCGGCAATTCCACCATTCTCATCTTGTTCAACACCGATTCCGAGTATTAGCTCTGGACTCATTTTTTGATCCCCGAAGTCAAGTAGAATCGCTTGTGTAGAGCTAACCGTAGTGAAATAATGTCTTATCTGGTGATACAGGTAATGCACAGCATCTGGTCTGCTTAATAGCTCATTCGCAATCCCTTTTGATTCTTCAGAAGCATTTTGCTTCATTTGCTTTATAGCTTCTGCAAGCTCATCTTTAAATTCTTCAAACTCAAGACTCATAAGTCATATATAGTCGACGACTATATAAATGTTTAGTCGAAGATAAATTATACAAAACCCTCGTGATCGCACTTCTTGCAGAGTCTTGTTCCATCCATCTCGTAATCCCAGAATGAGCGATCACAAGAACAATCACATTCCACTTTAAGTTTTTCAACAGAATAAAAACTACTTGATTCTCGCATTTTAAACTCATAGCATTTTTTTGACATGGTTACCTCCTAAGTCTCTGTTTGAATGATTCAGGTTCTCTGTCTTTGTATTTTTCAATTAGATAGAAAGCATTGGCATCAAGAATTACAGTTACGCCCCAATCATCTTTACTTCTAATTATTCTTCCACAAGCTTGAATGATTGTAGAAAGTGTCTTGGTTTCATACCATGCTCTTCCATCCCTATTGTAATGTTCTTTTATCCACTTATCTCCAAGATTCAGATAAGGGCATTTTACGATAATCTGAATTCTACATAGATCGTCTTTTAAATCCAGTCCCTCTGTCATATTAACTGACAGAAATATTCCTTTTTTCGAATATTCAAAAACCTTTTCTTGATATTCTCTATCCTCAGGAGTATGGGAGATAAGTCTTGGTCTATTTGATTCAGATATATTTTCTATCAGATAAGTTTGTATTGGATAAGAATGACAATGAACCAGTATTCTTTCGTCTGCATAGAGATTTGCGTAGTCATCTATCGCTTTGGCAACTTTCGGGAGAGCCTCTGAAAGACTCTCTTTGTTAATTTTACCAACTGAGTCAAATACAATTGGTGCTCTTTTCGCATCAAATGTTGAAGGAACACTTATGGAAACCCAATCATTTGGTTCAATTCCCAAAGACTTTGTGAGTTGTTCAAGATTTACAAATGTCGCAGATGAAAATATAACATTATCAAAACTGTATAAAAAGTTCTTTATGAAAGGTGCAGGTGAATAAGGTTTTAGATTTATTGAAGTATCTGATTTTTGAATAATATAAGTTGTATCAAAATTAAGCTTCACAACAAGATGACTCATTCTTTCAATTCTTGTTCTGAGAGTTTTTTTAATGGATTCATCTTCTTCAATATCAAGTCTATCCTTTGTCAACCTGATAATTTCAGAAACGTGTTCCATTATGATATTTCGTATTTCAGTATCATCTTTACCGTCAATCTTTTCAACTAATGCTTCAAAATTAAGTTGTTGATCGAAGGAGAAAGGAGTTAAATCTACCGTAAAGAAATTAACAATTGCATCGTCAAAAGAATGAGCTTCATCAATAATAAGAACATCTCTTTTAAACCATCCTTTAAGCTCATTTTCTGAATCCGATAACATTTCAGCTTCTTCTTTTGTAAGCATGGCATGATTTTCAATACCTCTCTTAATTGCCATAAGGCAATATGCCAGTGAAGTTATTGTAACGGGTTCTCTTTGAGCTTTTCTAACTGCATCGTAGTAATAACAACCATTGGCATAATAGTCACACATTTTATTTTCTCCCTCAACTTTTTCAATGCATGGTGCACCATCGCAATTCTCAAATTTCTCAGGTGTACTTAATTTAATGCATTTATAAGTAGCTTTTCCCATAACACCAACACCAAGTCCTTTATAGATTGGTACATTTTTTATGGACTCAAGATACTGTTTTACAAGTATTCTTTGAGGTGTTGTGACATAAGCAGTTTTTCCCTTTGCGGAAAATAAGTTTATTAATGATTTACCAGCACCAGTTGGTGCATCTATGAATATAAACTTAGCTCTATCAGGATTATTCAAATCCAGTTGAGATTTAACTAAGTCTATTGTTTGTTGCTGAAGCTCTGTTAGAGGCATGGCTATATATCCCTTATCTATATATAAATATATCTATATATTTTCTTCCCAGTTCTCCTTTACACGAATTCCAACAAAAAGACGAATATGACCTGCAGTTTGATTTTCAATTTCGTGTATATTTTCTCCGAAGTATTCTCTGACTAAGTTATAGAAAGCTATCTTAGAACGACATTTCACGTGTTTTAGTTTTGAAAAGATTTCATAATAAGAATAAAGTTTTCCTCTTTCAATTTCGTATCCATCTTTATCTCCAACCTCAACAACTTTTTCAAGAAAATATTTAATTGAATTAGAAACTATGCGATATCTTCTTGAGCCATTTTCTTCTCCATCTTGTGATGTAAAACTACCTTTTTCAGTAAGTCTTTGAAAACCTCTTACTGCTTCATAAAACAACCATCTTTTATAATCTTCACGTTGGAGCATTAATAACATTTGGTCTTTGGTAATTCCTGAAATCTTATCTAAAAGTTCAATAAAATATATTCTTCGTGAAAATCCATGTGAGTCATCACGAACTTCAGGAACATTATTTCCAAAGAAAAAGTACTTAGTATAGAATGGTTGCGAAGCAGTTTCAGTATGATACAGTTTTCTTGTTGCAACAGCATCCCCAGAAGTTAATGATTTAAAATCTTCAGTTAAAATCAACTTATCAGGTGGAGTTTCAGAAACAGCATTACAAAATGTATTGTATAAATTTATTCGTCTTTCAGCACTCAATAATGCAGTAAACGGAAGTGATTGCATAGACGTACCAAACAGAGAACGCAATATTTCAAATAAGGTTGATTTACCATTGCCACCATCTCCTGCTACTATAAGATATGCAGGAATTGAGTAAGACCTAAAAAATGAATACCCAAGAAACTCAAAGAATAAATCATACTGAACTTCATTTAATATTCCACCTTTTTCTTTACGAACAATTTTTTCAAAATCGTTTGAAACTTCTCCTCTGAGGTTAAACTCAATACGCTGTCCATCTCTGAATACATAAGCAGGATTTTGTTCCATTATTTCTCCAGTCTTCATATTATAGACACAATCTTTAAAAAGAACCCAATAAGGTGGTGGTTCAATAAAGACATTAACTTTCTCAAGACCATTATCTTGAAACAATGGATTATCAACTACTTCTTGAGATAGTTCTTTTAAAATGTCTCTTATATTCTTAAGAACTGAAGAATAATAATCTCTTTGCATTAACCTAACTGCAAAACCACGAATAAGTGGAGTAGCTTCAGTATAAATTCCATCTTTATAGTAGTAAACATCATCTTCTTTAGAATCATAATAAACTATTCTTTCTTGAAGAATAGCTACTGCAACTTGATAAGGATCGAATGTATCTGATTTCTTGCCATCTGCAATATAAACCTTAGTTGATTTAGGTTTCGTTTCAGGCTTCTTAGCACCTTTCCGAATTTTTATTTCTTCAGGTTTAACGTCTTTATCTTCAGGATTAATATCTTTGTTTTCATCTGAAGTGTTCAAACTATCTGTATTATCAGAACCATCCGAAACCTTTTTATAGTCGTCATCGCTTGTAGTATCGGTCATGCCTCTCCCTCTGTGATAAAACTCGCAGGTTCAGGTTTTTGACTGCCCTGTTGGTGAATTGACCTACCCGATTCACCAACTATTTCTCTCATGGTATATCTAACCATCCTACTCAGGTTAAGTTTGAGAACACGAATATAATTGTATAATTTAATATCTATATTTGCAGACATCTGTTTATTATATCTGCTACCTCTCTCAAATACAGAAAGTGCAATTGGAATTTCATTTTGATTTTGCCATAGAATAATTATCTTCTCAATAAGAGCAGATTTAGTTACATTGTAATTTTTTGAATATTCAGTTATAAGATTATAAGTAATTTCATCGACTGATATACAGACATTTACGTACTTTCGCCTGTCTTCAACAGTCAATGATAATAACTGAGGATATGAGCGAATAACATCCCTTAGTGATATATTTTGAGCTTCAACCATAGCAACGTCTTATATCACTCCTATATATATAAAGGTTTTGGTAGCTTCGATTTACTCCCAGACTTTTTGAACCTAAAATCTACGAAAAATTCTACATTCTTCAGCCATTAAATTCCATCCCAAACTTTTAATTTTTATCCCACGCCCATCCCGATCTCATCCCGTCGTCACGTCGGCTATTTTACGCCATAATCCCAGACTCCCATCCCTTTTATTATAAAATATATTATACTAAAGGGAGGCTATGGTGGGCACGATCCGACCATGCACCACACAGGATTTTAGATGGATCAAAAAATACGGTAAAACGTGGGATTATCCGCTATTTTAAAGCCTCCGTGAGCAAAAACAGGTCTGGGATGCCTACGTAATAGCGGCTCGCCATGCGATTTTACCCTGAAGGTCTGGATATATCCGCTATTTTACGGACTCCGTGACTCATAGGGCTCTGTAAAAAGGCTATTTTAAAGCCTCCGTGAGCTATTTTAAGATCGCCGATATACATGCATGTATATGTGCAAATTCAGGTCAAACTGAAAATAATAAAAGATTTCAAACCCATACATATCTTTATATATAGATATGTTATATAATAGATGTATGAAAACCATTGACAAATCAGCAATTCGTGAAATTAGAAAACTCTATGAAAGAGGACTTTCGAAGTCTAAAGTTGCTGAATATACTGGTTTATCTCTTAAAAAGATAAATGAAACTTTAAAAACTGTAAAACCAAGTACAATCGAAAAACATAAACAAAATAGTAGA
Organism: Thermoplasmata archaeon; assembly: GCA_021826835.1. Next base: position 11,887 of record JAKAYH010000021.1, read on the forward strand.
ATAATGGCAGAGCAATTAAGAAATGAAAAACTTGGTCTAACAGGATTTAAAGTCCAAAGAGGAATAAAAGAGACAGCTAAGAAAATAACTATTCTTGAAAAAGTAGAAAAAGTAGAGAGTAGTCGAATGTCAGATGTCCTTAAACTAAATAGATTAAGAGATATTCGTATAGACTATGGCAGAAAATCATTGGAAAAAGTTGAAAAAATTTTAAAGAAACAAACACGCAATAGACGTAATGACAAAGTCAAACGAAAAAGAACGAAGGAAATCAACAACATAAATACCGCTCTAAAATATCCAAGATATGAATATGGTTATGATGCATACAAACCCTCAACACCTGAGCCTGAATTGCCAGAAGAACCTGAGAAAAAAGGTTACCATATAATTATAACTGGAGTTGTAATGGCTAAAGATAGAAAATATACTCTTGTAGATATGAACTTCTATACCGAAGAACCCATTACAATCGAAGAAATATTTGCATACGTAAAATCTCAGGGTTATGACCTGCAAAGAACTAACGCTATGAAAAATGCAAATGAGGATCGAGTGTCTATTGGTGTTATTAAAGGTGCAGAATATATCTATCACAACACTGAAATCACGAAAGACTGGAAAAGTTCATTTGATAAGACATTAGGTAACTATAACTTCAGGTCACCAAAGTCAGGTGCGTATTGGAGAAAAGTTCAAAAACTACACGGCAAAAAGGTTTCAAACCCTGAATACCAAAAAATGTTTGACGAGAGAGGAATATTATGAATCCAACAATTGATTGGGATTTTCCCTATGGAACTGAAAATAAAGATACGATGTTAGCTCGACAGTTTCTTGAGAAGTACAACCTTAAATCTTCAATAAGAAAATCGTCTTCAGGACATAACCATTTAAAGATTGAAGCAGATTTTTCATTGATAGATACTCTTGCAATCCGTGCGTATCTTAATGACGATATAGGAAGACTACGAGTAGATACTGCAAGATTGTATTTCAACTGGGGTTTCAATCGTCTTATTGAATATAAATTCAAAGATGGTCAAATCCACAATGTTGGAGAATGGGAAACATTTACAAAAGGAAATACAAAAGAGATAAAATTTATTAAAAATTGTATCAATGAAACATTTGAAATTGAATGGTTTTTATCTCCAGAAGTATTTCGTAGTTCATACAACTATCAAGAAATCCTAAGAGTCGACCAAGAAATTGATATGAATTACTATTTTGAGAAAACTCCATATAATACTGTTAAAGGATTCATAACAATTAAAAGAGCCACACTCTTAGATAACTTTGTATATTCAGCAATCCTTCGTGACGAAAAAACACATTTTAGATGGAAATTGGTTTCTGAATTACAAAAAAACGTGAACCTACCACAACCTTTATATACTCATAGATGATGATGATGATGGTGACAAAATGCCTGAAACACCTAAGATATTGAAAAGAGGCGGAGTACCAGAAAGCAACTCCGGCATAGAAGACATCGGCGACGCTAAGTCAACGGACTTTTTCCAGACATCTGGTAGGTTGACAGCTCAGTTCGTAGATGACGCAAAGAAAGAGACAGGAAAGCCATTTCAGTTTGTAATATCAAAAATTACAAAAGAGAGAAGAATGTTCACTGACGAAAACAGTCCAATGGCTCCTGTCCTTCAGTTCGAGGAAATGGAACTCGGAAGCCAAAGTGTACACGGATTTCTCCTCAACTCTACGAATAACAAGATACTGGTTGAGCATCTGGGCGACACATACAAGAATTGGATT
>JAKAYH010000455.1 GCA_021826835.1 Thermoplasmata archaeon
AATGCTTTATCGATCTTTTTAACGTGGTGAAGGGAGATAGAAAGAACACGCAGGAGGAAGAGCAAGTATTGCAGGTTAGATTTGAACTTAACATGAGAGAAATACGGAATAACAAAAAACCAATTGGATTTCGTTCTGATGAAACGGAACTGACAATGATTTTTCCAATAGATAGGAAAGAGATGATTATTTCCCATTACAATCCTTCCGAAATGGTAACTGAAGCTGCGGAAAAGATCAGCAAGGTACTCAAAACTAAAAAGATAAAATTCTCACTGGAATTTGATAGAATGAAACTTATTGAAGTTATAAGAAATAGAAGGTAATTTCCCCCTCGCCCAGGAAGTTAAATATTAGTATATGTTCAATATTGCATCCTTGTGGATATAAAATCATATTACATCCAGTTGACCTTCGAAGACCTTGAAAGCGATTATTCAGGAGAGGTGGTTATTGCCATTTCAAAACCGGAGAAAACCATATATATTGACTGTGCAGTGGATAATGTCATCGATGTTTTAATCAACGATCACGAGATGAATTACAAATATGATATAGAGAATAAAAAAATAACCGTGAATAATGCATACGATACAGGTATCGAACTTAAAATAAAGTTTTCAAATAAAATATCTGAAAGTTTGAATGGGATATATCATTGCGGGAATGACAATAATAGAATGATCAGCACCGATCTTGAGCCAAAGTATGCTAGATCTGTATTCCCCTGTTTTGATGATCCATCTATGAAGGCTACATTCACTTTGAGGGTAATTATCCCGCCAAACCTTGATGCTATTTCTAATAGCGCGGTTGACACGGAAGTCTTCACAAATGGAAGAAAAGAGGTTACCTTTCATGCCACTCCCAAAATGGCAACCTATCTTTTTTATCTCGGGATAGGAAAGATGGAGAAGGTTATGACTATGCATAAGGGCAAAGAGGTCAGGGTGGTGTCTCCAGGACAGATCAAGGGAGATCCTAATTTTGCCCTTAAAACAGCCACTGAATGTCTTTCGTTTTATGAGAACTACTTTTCGATTGAATATGCTATGGATAAACTTGATCTCCTTGCAGTTCCCGACTTTGCTCCAGGAGCTATGGAGAATTGGGGTGCCATTACCTTCAGAAATGACAGACTCCTGCTTGACAACAGTGAAGATGTTGAACAGAAGATGGAGATATGCGAGACGATTGCCCATGAAATGGCCCATCAGTGGTTTGGAAATCTGGTAACCCTAAGTCAATGGGGCGATTTATGGTTGAATGAGAGTTTTGCCACATTTATGGCGTCTAAATTTGTTTCCACTGTTCATCCGGAACTCGGAGGGGAAGGATATTTTCTGGAACACAATCTCTTCTCTTCAATGATAAAGGATTCCCTCCTTTCAACACACCCGATTAAGGCAAATGTTAAGGAGGATGAATATGAACAGATCTTTGATGAGATAAGCTACGGAAAAGGCGCCTCTATCCTGAGGATGATTGAGGAATCTATGGGAGAAGAAAACTTCAGAAATGCTGTGTCCAAGTACCTCAATGAGAAACAGTACGAGAACGGGACTGCCACTGATTTATGGTACTACCTCAACACCTTTTCATCTAACATGGATATACCTGAGATAGCAAAGGGTTGGATTGAAACGCCAGGCTTTCCCATAATTAGAACTGAAATAGACAATAACCAGGAAACAATAATTTTAAAACAGGAGAGATTTCTCCTCGACGGAAAGGATCAAAACTCCTGGGTTATTCCTCTGTTTCTTTCAACTGAGGATGGAGATCATAATATAGTGATGAAAAGAAAGACAGAGGAGATTAAATTCAACAATCTGATTTCATTAAACAGGAATGTTTATGGTTACTATATTTTTGGATTTCCTGAAAGTATCAATAAAACGCAGACCGCAAAGATGAACGACATGGATATTGCTTTTGAAGAAATGTCAAAATTTTTGCTTCTATTAAAGGGTGAGATCACCCTATCATCATACATGGATTTTGTTCTGGAAAATTCCAGCAGATTCTCGTATCCATTATTTTCCCAGTTACCATATCACCTACTGGAACTGTTTGATATAAGTGATGGGAACTTTCAAATATCCACAAAATTTTCAAATGCACTTAGAAAGATGCTTCAGACCTCATTCACGGTGAAAGATGCACCGGAGGTTTTTTATGCGAGGAATAGCATAAACACCTCGCTTGCGATAATAGATAAAACTTATTCTGACATGATGGGTGGGAGGATTTCCAAACTGGAGAAACAGCCGGTGTATGAACAGGGCGCAATAATAATAGGCGCATCCCGAAGCAGGTTGGGTTTCTACAAAATCCTGGGCTACCTTAAAAACACTAAGAATTCCAATCTCTATTCTAAATTGTGTTATGGAATTGGATTTACGAATTCAGCTACCAACCAGTTACGTGTTTTAAACATGCTTGCAGAGGGTAAAATTAAGGCCCAGGAAGCTCCCAGAGTCCTGCATGCTATGATACTGAATCACAAATCAAGAAAACTCTTTATGCACTTATTTGGCGTAATAGTTAAGGCAATCAGATCAAAGTTCAAGGATTCCGGAGCAGTATCACTGTTATTTGAATATTCAATCCCCTACCTGGGTATGGGTAATAAAGATTCCATTACTAAAAAGATAGAGAAATATTCCGCTGGAGACGCTCAGATGGGTATTAAAATAGGCCTCGAAAAACTGGATATTTATGAAAAAGTCAGATCAAGGATGAAGTGATACGGAACTGGCATCCACAAAGGCCCTCTCCTCTAATGATCCATTTTTCAGTACATTATCACCTGCCAGATTCTGTAAAGAAATATGGGTGGAATACCACATTATTGGTAGCATGATAAGCCAGTTTAAAAGAGAGTATATTATCTGATTTTCCAGTGAGAAGACACCCCATATTTTCACTTCAAGCACATTTCCCAGATAGAATATTGCAAGTGGGAATATACTGAATATAACCGTTATAAGATC
>JAKAYH010000456.1 GCA_021826835.1 Thermoplasmata archaeon
AAGGGTTGTTGTAGAAAATGAAATAACCTTCAGTACCCTGAATGTCAATATACATTGGAATGTTCAGGTAAAGTGGATCATCGCCTGGTCCGTACAGGCCATTTGCGTCATGATTCCATTGCAATGACTTTGTTCCTCTCTGGTTTAGGCCAAGAGCCTTCTCGCCTAAACCGTATATTGCAGAGGATTGTCTCACGCTGGAAGTGATTTTTGATTGTTTTTTACCAATTTCTGGCGGGAAATCTGTTCTCACTAGGTTATCGAAATAATAGAAATTAATTGTACCATTTGCTTCAATCACTATAGTGACATCTTGCAGTTTTACCTTAAATGAATCCTCTTCGTTTAAAGCATCAAGCTGTCCTTTAAATGGACTAATTTTGTTCAATAGTGTGTCTATTGGACACTCCTGCCAAACCACCTTTATTATCATTTCTTCCAGGAAATATAGACGTAGTGAATGGTTCTCGAATGTGAACCTGATCTCATTGCCGTCAGCAGAAAATTCTTTGAATTTTCCTGGAAATTGAAGCTCATCGTTTTCTTTCTTCAAATAAGTACTATCGTATCTATCCCTAAGTAATGTGTACGTCAGTGAATCTGTAGATATCTGGTCTCCGAATAAATCTTCGAACAGCTTCAACCTTTTGAAAAGTTCCAAACTTGCACCTGCTTTTGGGGATAACACAGATTTTAAAAAATTATGTTAGATAAGTTCCTGATTGATTTTTAAGGATAGACCCGCTAGTATCTTTTCAAAGCTTACATCGCAAAGATATTGCTGATAAATCGTTGTGGATAAATACGCAAGTTTCTTGAAAAATACCTCTCAAGGATGTTGTATTAGTAAGTGTAAAATTAATAATATTTACTTGTTATTCGTAGTTTGACTAACATGAAGAATCGCATTATCGGCCTGGTTTCAATTATAATAGCACTGTTAATGATTATTTCAATGTTCTCAGTAACCTTTTCGTCCACATCAAGTTCTAGCGGCTTTCAAAGCTATAATGTTACGGCACCTATTACTAAAGCCAATGTCACTTTCACTGGAGATGTTGCAACGGATTTTGCTGGACATTTGGTTGATCATAATACAGTAAGGTCTCTTTGGACGGCAGAAAATAACATATCTGATCTTTATTTAACTTATAACTCGACCTGTTTGTTTGTTGGGCTCAATGAGAGTATTGGACAGGGACCTTCCGGAAATAATTTAATGATATTCCTCTCTAATGATACATCAAGCGGATACGGTTTGTACAATTTAAGTAAGCTCGGAGTCGCTGATGGCTCCTATGGGCCACAGTGGATAAATTTCACCTCACCCATAAACGCATTTATTGATGTATATTTCGCAAGCATATCTAATCCTGACATGCGTGGATTATATTTGGTGACATCTACCCTTTCGACTAGTAATTCTACTCCTACCGCTAAATCTGAAAATTTAACTTCAGATTTTAACAGTCAGTATAACACAACTGAATTTGCTATCCCTTTTTCAGACTTATATGCACTAGGCAATTACTCTAAGGTTAATCTTTCTCTATCAGCTTTTGTAGTCGGGGATGGTGGATCATCGGTTGGTATCGGCCTCCCTTATAATCAAACGGGGATATATAGTGATGGAACCCAGCCGATGTTCACGGTCAACGACTCCTTTGTATTCACATTAACCAGTATTTCTTCCCAGAATGTGATCATAAAAACACCACCACCTCCGCCACCGCCATCCTATTCGGTTCCAATAAATCTCAACATAATATTGAATGACCACCAGCCAATGTATAAGGTCGTTGGCTCGAACAACTATGTTTTGCCATGGACAGAAGCACATGCTACCGCAGAGTATATTGAACAGGCACTCATTCTCCATATGTTTCCAGGAATTAATGTAACTTATGAGCTGTCAGGTTCCTTATTGAATCAACTGGTGAATATATCCTCTGATCCATATTATAATGATAGTTATATCCAAGGTGCTTTTTATCCTTGGTCGCAAATCAGCAGCAACCAGTCATTATATAATACACTCACTTCAGATTATTTCAGCATCCCAAGCTACGTGTTCAATTTCAATGAACCTGCTTCGCACCTTTATTCTGACCTTCATTTAATGTGGGTTTCGAATGAAAAGCTGAATAGCTCACAATTCGAGAATGCCAAGGTATTGTGGTTTTTGTATGACATAAGCACGCCATTAGTGGAAGGTCAACTTGGCTCTTCGTGGACAAACAGCACCATCTGGGGATTCCATAATCAAACCTCGTTCAATCAGTCTGATCTTGTGAAGATATTACAATACTCAAAATGGCTGACCGGGCAAGTAGTTCCAGCGTTCAAGAATGACATGATTGGGAATCCATCGGGAAGCAATAATGCCGAATTGTTTACAAGTCCTTTCTATCATCCAATTGTCCCGCTCCTGCTGGCATCTAATATTTCCGGACCATCAGGCACGATATACAAGAATTCCTATTATTCTGATGTGATGGCACAGATAAATCTGAGTTTTGGGCAGTTTAATAGTTTGTTCGGCCAGTACCCGTCTGGTCTTTATGCTCCTGAAGCTGCTGTATCATATGGAATGATCCAGGCAGTCAATAATTCCGGTGCAACCTGGTTCCAGACCGCCCAGGCAACTTTAGAGAATAGCGGTATTGCAGCCAAGGCTTATGGCGACTCAGGATCAAATGTCACCACAATGGAAAATCTCTACCAGCCATATATGGCAGTAGGCCCTAACAACACGACATCATATGTATTTTTCAGGGATGGATATGTCTCTGGGCAATGGGGCTTTAACTATGGATCTGAGCCTACTTGGACGGCAGTTGACAGTTTCATAAGTTATCTAAAATCTATTTACAACGAAATTCCTATGAGCCATCATAACCAAACAGTCGTCACTGTGCTGCTTGACGGCGAAAACTGGATGTTTATGTCTCCTTTTGCGGAAGATGGGGTCCCGTTCCTGATGGATCTTTA
>JAKAYH010000022.1 GCA_021826835.1 Thermoplasmata archaeon
ATCTTATTGTGCCATATCCATTCAGACCATCTTCCCCGGGCAATATAGTCTGATTGAACGGTACGTAATATACCGGCGAATAGGAATAGTGCAGTTTATACACGATTGCACCCATTATATCCTCATATATGCCATAAGACAAATTATGTTGAAATTCTGAAGCCCAATATGAGCTGTAACCACCAAACTGATCCGAAATTGGGCTGAAACCAAATGGTATTATTACAGCGTAATCAACCGTCTCATTGTTATAATAACCGGGCATATACACCTCTTCTCGGTTCATAAGTTGTGGTAGATCATTTTGAATAAAGACTGATGAATTCACAGGAATGAGTGAGAGCCCGTAGGTTAGATCCTTGTCAAAGGTGGAAACGTGTGTTTCATTTTGCACAGTTGAATTTTGAAAGTTAGAAATACTAAATGGGGAATACAGCGAGAAAGAAATAATAGACGCGATCAGAATCAATATTGCCAATTTCTTGGCAAATCTAAGGTTATGAGATTTATTGGTCATTTGCCTTAAAAATTGTATTGTACCTATGAAAACAAACGATGCAAAAAGATATGGATATTGTTGAAGCACGTAGTAAGTGCCAGCGTAATTAGTATTCCAACTGATCAGAATATATGCTAGGATAAGTATGAAATATGGAGTTAACACTGGAAGGAAAAGGACCGGGGATAAGACCTCTGAAAGAAACGGAAGTTTATTTGAGCCAAGATTTGAAAGAAAATTCTGAAATATGTTAGAATGCAGAATTGAAGATTGACCTGTCGTCGATGATGTATTTAAATATGAGGCAGATACTAATGAATTAAACCCACCCCCATAATGTAGGGTTTGTGCAAATATTATCCCATCAAATATAATAATTGCAAGATAGAATAGAACCGCTTTATTTTTAATATTAAACGGTTTCATTTTAGCATAAAATACCCTTATATTATAGAAATAATACAATCTATTCTGTGTTATAAGGTCTACCGAGAGGAAGGCAAGTACAATCAAAGGTGCCCACATATTAGTCAATGAGGCCATGGCAAAAGCTAAAAATGCAAACACATTTTTTTTCTGGATATAAAACATATAGCCTATGAGTATGAAGCCTTCTATCATAACCTGATAGTTCCCGCCATGGTACATGAATCCGTAAGTTATTGGATAGAGAAAGTACGCTGCCTCGATTATGATCGAGATTAACAAGCTTCCTGTTCTGAGCTGTGATATCCTGAAAACTGCATATCCACCTGAGGCTATTACAATGATTTGGAGTATTAACGGAGTGAGTAGGCTATTGTAAAGATACAACAAAATTGAGAGTGGAATAAATATGAACTTCGCGAAAGGATCAGGACTATAAATAATGTCATTACCGTAATATATTATGGTGTGATGATAAGCAAAAAGATACATCAATCGATAAGAAAGCCCGAGGTCAAAAATTGTGTAATTATAAGATTGTACCATGAGATAATTATACCAGCTCAAGCAAACCAAAAAAGCAATAGGAAGTACAACACCTATAAATCTTTGACTAAACAAATAAAATATATATTCTTTCAAAGACCTATTTGAAGAATTAAGTTTTTTCAAGTTTGATCCACCCTAAATATTCGTTGTTGATATGTATTGATTTGTTCGATTTTATAATTAAGGTAAGTTATATTAAGTACATCTTTAAGCATCCGTCCTTTTTGACCTATGAACCCTCCACCGATAGATTTAATTTTGAAGTCTATGGTGCTATATGTATGAAAATTGAGATTTATGTCTAATGAAAAGGCTATGTCCTCACCTCCATTGATGAAAGTTTCATCGTATGGCACTGGGTGTATTTTTAATAATGCTGAAGAACAGATAGCAAAATCTCCAACAGCAGGAAAAATACGCTTCACTTTGAAGAACATATTATAAGGAAAAGATGAAAGAGCAACTTGGTATTTAATATTGAATTTTCTCTCAAAGGAGATGATGTTTCTGGTATATCGCGTAACCATGTAGTATAGAGTTTTCCTAACAAATGTGGAAAGGGATAATTTAACAACATTTGTAGTATGTAACCTATCCTTGCAATATATTAGGTAAGGAATATCTGGAGACAAACTCATCAGCTCTTCAGTCATTTTTTCAATATCATCAATCTTTTCCATATCGTCATTCGAAAGAACTATCCACTTTGGATTATACTCCTTTGCCTTTTTGATGCCGACATTGCAGTTGTGAGCATAATTGAAATAGAAATCACCTCTTCCACCGCTCTCCACGAATATAATATGGAGTCCTTTAAATATGGTCTCCCTGCACTCCTTTGCATATTTTCCATTGAAATCTCCTGTTGGTATCACTACAATGATATTACTATCACCATCAACTTCATGGATATTGGCAACGCCTTTTGGTCTCTCCCTCATCCATTGTATAAGCTGTTCACGGTTCTCGAAACTGCTGTAGAACTCAATTATTTTATTGGGGTCGTCATTGGTGAAATAGTTATTGCGGTAATCCACCAAGCTGAAGAAAAGTTCATCTTTTAGATATTCAATAGGGCAACTGAGACGACCAACAGGGCACGTTTTACCTAAATTCATTATAGAATTGTAATAATTCTGAACTATATATAGCTTAAAAAGACAATGTTTAGCCAAACAGTTTTATAATCTGAGTAATTTAGACTCTACTGAGATTTTGCCTCATTATTTAGAAAGGGTCAAGACCTATTGTTATCACGCATTGGAAATTGAACAATATTTCTCTATCTGCGCATCTGTTTTTTTCCCCATGGTGCTTGGGCATTTGTAGTATTCCCTATACCAGTCAACAGTCTCTTGTAAAGCTACTCTGAAATCATATCTTGGTTTCCATTTTAATTCACTCTTAGCCTTGCTTATGTCAAGCCGAAGATAACTAGCTTCTTTGTAATTTTGCATTTCGTCAATACTATAATTTCCAGATCCCCAACAGTTGATAAATGCGTCTACAAGTTCTTTAACGGTTATCTCGACATTATTTTCTGGTCCGAAATTCCAAGCCCCTGCAAATTTAATGTCGTTGTTCATTCTCTCGACAAGTGTTAGTATACCCGAAATTGGTTCTAGAACATGCTGCCACGGCCTGACAGAAAGTGGGTTTCTTATTCTTACCGTCTCACCTTTAACTATACCCCTAACAAGATCCGGAATGATTCTATGTGGTGCCCAGTCTCCCCCACCAATAACATTTCCTGACCTTACAGATGAGATTCCAACCTCACTATCTAAAAAAAAACTTTCCCGGAAAGAGTTTACAACAATGTCTTGACATGATTTGCTTGCACTATATGGATCAGTTCCGCCTAATGGATCAATTTCTCTATATGGATATACCCATTCATTGTTATGGTAAGATTTATCACTTGTCACAACAATAATTGTCTTCAAAGTTTCAATTTTTCTAAGCTCATTCAAGAGATTAGCTGTTCCAGTTACATTAACATCATAAGTTTCCAATGGATTACTATATGAATCCAGTACAAGTGGTTGAGATGCAAGATGAATAACTATTTCAGGTTTAAATTTGTTTAAGGAACTCTGCAATAGGTTCTTATCTCTAATATCTCCTCTTATATCTATGACTGATTCATTCACCTTTAGCAATTCATAGAGATTAGGTGATGAAGGAGGGTCAAGCGAGAAACCACAAACATTGGTATCCATTAAAGTTAACCACTTCGTTAACCATGAACCTATAAAACCCGTATGGCCTGTGACTAAAACCCTTTTGCCCCTATAGAACTTAAATATATTATCTTCAACTTTCATTGACATTTGTCATCACCATTATCTATTACTCAAAAGGAGAAATAAAATCCTCGAAATTAATAAAACCAGAATCTCTTTGTGAAATAACTGGGTCTGTAACGCCCCAATCGTATCCAAACGTATCAAATTTGATCCCATCTTCATTTTCCCTGGAATAATCTGAATCCGTTAAATAAAGCACAATATTTTCAAAATTTCTACCAATGAATCCGTGTGCAACTCCCTCGGGTATTAAAATGGATTTTCTGTTCCTTTCGCTAAGGTCAGTACAAGCAATTTTCCCATAATGGTTTGATTTCTTTCGGAGGTCCAAGACTACGTCAGTTATTTCCCCTTTTATTACGGTAACAATTTTTGCCTGCTCATTCGGTGGCCTCTGGAAATGCATTCCTCGAATAACATTATTTCTGGATATAGAATAGAACACTTCCTTTGGATTAAATTCTACTCCGAAAGTCAATAAATCTCGAGAACTGAACGGCTTGAAAAAAAGGCCTCGAATATCTTCACTTATTTTACCAGTAATTAACTTTACACCCGGAATTGGCATTTCTTCAATTTGCATTCTTTTCACCATTGTAATAGTCAATGGTTTTCTTCAAACCTTGGTAGATGTCATATTGCGGCTTCCATTTTAAAATACTTTCAGATAATTTAGTATCCACGATTAACTCATCATCCATATCAATATTGCCTGTAGTCATTGAATTCCATTTAACCCTCATTTGAATTTCAAGGATTTCCTCTATTACAGTTACTATATCTCTTATGCTATATGATCTGAGATTGGCAATATTAATGTGTTCAATACCATTGCAATGAATGTCCAGTGCTTTAACGAATGCTGATGCTACATCATCTACATAAACCAGATTTAACTTCTGAAACCCTTCACTTAAATTAGCTGTATTTCCCCTTAACCCGTTCCTAATCAAGTATGGTATGAGCTTTTCTTCGTGGTCCATTTCTCCATAAGGAGTGAAGAGTATAAGCTCCACAGTATCCAATCCAGAACCATATGAATAATATTCCATGATTTTTGTAAGAGCGCTCTTGGTCGCTGCGTAAAGATCCCTAGATGTTGTAGTTTTTGTCCCATATGATGAATAATTTGTACTATATTGAAAATAGGACCCAGCTGTAACAAAGACCGGGACATTATATTCCTTACAAAGTTGCAATAACTCTGTTGGGAATTTAACGTTTGATTCTATCATTTTTTCTATATCTCCAAATGAGTTGTGCTTTCGATAATATGTTGCTAGATTGATAACCCCTTTTATATCTTCACTTTGAAACAGCTTCACCATAGAAGTTTGTTCAATATCGAAAGGTTCAATTTGGTCCAAAATATTAGCGAGCCTCCAATTATTTGAAGATCTTCTTGTAATTACTATTGGTTTATCTCCATTCAAAATAAGCCTTTTTACCACATGGCTTCCTATGAATCCACTTCCTCCCGTCACCAGAATTTTCCTATTCATTCCACACCTTCCACGGAGCTTTGCCACTCCTCCATTGCTCATTTAAAAAGTTCTTATCTCTCAAAGTGTCCATTGGATGCCAGAAACCTTTATGCTTAAAAGCTACAAGTTGCCCCATCTGTGAAATCTTATCAAGTGGTTCTCTTTCCCAGACGGAGTCGTCTCCACTAATAAAGTCAATAACCTCCGGTTCTAGTATAAAGAAGCCCCCATTAATCCACGAGTTATCTCCTGGCGGCTTTTCTATAAACGAACTGATATTGTCTTCTGGACTAATTGATAGAGAACCGAATCTTCCGGCTGGTTGAACCGCCGTAACAGTCGCAATTTTATTATGAACTTTATGAAATTTCAAAAGTTCTGTTATATTAACATTCGATAGACCATCCCCATAAGTTAGCATGAATGTTTTATTTTCAATATATTTTTTAACGCGCTTTATCCTTCCTCCAGTCATAGTATTTTGTCCAGTATCAACTATTGAAATTTTCCATGGTTCAATTGCAGAATTAAAAAAATTTATTTTGTTATTTTTAATATCTATCTCCACATCAGATTTGTGAAGAAAATAGTTCGCAAAATATTCCTTGATTACATAGCCTTTATATCCAAGACAAATTATGAAATCGTTGAACCCGAAATAGGAATAAGTTTTCATTATATGCCACAATATTGGATATTCTCCAATTTCAACCATCGGTTTCGGTTTGATATCCGTCTCTTCACTTAACCTTGTTCCGAATCCGCCTGCTAAAATCACTACTTTCATTTAGCACCCACCTCCTTACCTAAAGATATTTCTAATAAATATGGAGTAAAGACAACTAGATCCGTAGGTTTTTGTACAATATTTTTGAGATATTGTATAATTTCATCCTTTAAGTTCCACGAGAAAATAACTATAACTTCTGGTTCCATGATGTTTATTTTTTCTGGCTTTATTATCCTAATACCAGTTCCTGGAATAAATTTATCCTGTTTCAATGGGCTTTGATCTGCAATTCCCATGATAATACTATTATCTATTTTGGAAAAATTTGTAACAACTGTAGCTTTCGCAGATGCACCATATCCGAGAATTTTCTTATTATTATCATGGGCAGATAAAAGGTAAGTTTTGATTTCTTCTGCTTTTAGCATAGCTTTATTAGCGAATGTTATGTACCGATTTTTAATATTTTTGATGTCCCCCTCGCTTCTTAAAAGATTTTCAACTTCATTATTGATTGTGTGTTGGTTAGGGAAGCCTAGAAATACCCTAAGTGAACCACCCTGTGCACGCACTAAATTAATATTATATATTTCCATTCCTACTTTTTTAACGAGATTATTAAAAACCCTACAATTAAAGTACGACACATGTTCATGGTAAATTTGGTCAAAAGCAATATTAGAAATTAGCGATTCGAAGTAGTAAAATTCCAATACTATAGAACCATTTTCTTGAAGAATTGATTTACAATTATTTAAAAACAATACTGGGTCTGCAATATGAGTGAGTAAATTTGTGGCCGTCACCAAGTAGAACTTACCATATGTCTGAACTATTTTATTTGAAAGATCTTCGTTAAAAAAATCATTTATTGTGGTGATACCTTTTGAATCGGCAATTTTATAAGCATTTATTGAAGGTTCAACACCGAGTACGGTAAAGCCTTTTTCTTTAAAAAATGTAAGCAGAGTCCCATCGTTTGAAGCTATATCTAAAACTGATTTTTCCGAAGACACGTTACAGGAATCCATACATGCTTTGGCAAATGAATACATATCTTCCTGTGTTTGTTTGCTTACACCTGTTAGATATGTGTTGTTAGAGAATAATCTTTCTGGAGAAACTAAAGCGTTTAACCACACATACATACAATCATTACAGCAAAGTAAAGATAGGTCGTATTTTTCTGCAGATTTAGCTTCTTTTTCTGATGTAAAAAGCTGGTTTGCCAATGGTTGCAAACCCAAATCGAGCAATGTGAAAAAGTCAATTCCACCGCATAAAGGGCATCTCCGTGTTAACATAAATAGCATGAATATATTTTAAAAGGATATAAAAGAAGTTCTATTCTCTGTAACTGGTCAGTCTGATGTTCCTGATCCATCATCCCGTTCCAATCTTTCCTTTTAAAATTGATGGGAATATGCGATGAAATTATTCTTTCTTAATTTTGAGATGTAGTAGATCGAAAATATTCTTGCATATATTTCAGCTCCGAACTCAGATCGTGGTCCTCTCTAAACTGTGCATCTTGAGGCATACTATTTCAAGTTCAATTCCCTGAATATCTAATTCTGTCTGGCTGTGCGTTCTGTTTCCACGATTGTGCTATCTGACAGCTTTACCATGGAAAGCTTTTCAAGTTTAAGAAAGATTTCACTAATGAGTATGGTATACCGATCCGGGTCTGAGGAAGCGGACAGAATACTCAAAGAACTTGGGGTTGATCAACCGGATCGAATTCTTGTTGGTGCACTACCAAAACAAAGTTGAAGTTTAAACAAGCCAGCAAACAAAGGGTTTAATGTAAGTTTTGTCAATATATTTTTGCGAAACTCAATTTTAAAAAATTCGATTAGGGGTTGCAGAAAATACTGTAGAGATATGAATGATAAAAAGGAGGTTTTTATATCAATATTTTACACAGTACTATTGAACTCACAAATAAATAGAAAACATTGCCGAAGAACCTTTCAATCGAGTTGTAGTAATAAACTAGAATATAACTCCTATCAATTACGATTTTCTGGAGCCTGAGAGAAAACTCAAAGACTATTTTGATGCCATATTACAAATCAATGCGCTTACATAAAACAAATATATATGCCGTTTATATGTTAAATTCAATGCAATCCTCTTTAAGTGAAATTATTCA
Organism: Thermoplasmata archaeon; assembly: GCA_021826835.1. The sequence continues at coordinate 8,153 of JAKAYH010000022.1, forward strand.
CCTAAACAAATCAAAAACATTCCCTATGAATATACAAATTAACACGATAATTCAACCTGTGCCAAATCAACAAAATTTGAAAGATGTCTCTATCATAATCCCGGCTTATAATGAAGAAAAAAGGATAATTCGAACGCTGGATGAAATCAGCGACTTTATAAAGAGGGAAAATCTAAATTGGGAAGTTATTGTAGCAGTAGATGGAAATGATAGAACAATAGACATTGTTAATTCATATGAGAATAGTTATTATACAATTAAAGCAAATCACTCTGTTAATAGAGAGGGAATGGGTGGAGCAATTAAAAGGGGTATCCTTGCATCGTCCGGAGATTTGATATTTTTAATGGATGCGGATGGGAGTGCGACTTTAACAAATCTGATAAGATCAATTTCTTCATTAGAATTAGAATCATATGATATCATCAATTTCGATAGATATTCTACAAAAGAAAATTTTATCCCATTCAAAAGATGGTTTTCGAGCAGAATATTCAATATAATATTACGAGGTATTTTTAGAATAGAGGTAAATGATACACAGTGTGGATATAAAATAATTAGACGCGATAAAATTGAACCCTTTTTGAGGGACATAACAGTATCAGATGCTTTCTTTCTCAGTGCTTTATTTATTTATTCCAAAAAAATAAAATTGAGGACAATAGAAATACCAATAAAATACCATCACACTAAAGGAAGTAAATTCAATGTTTTAATGACAGGCTTGTCATACATTATAACAATAACGGCGTTTAAATTAAAAAATTCAGAATTTTTTGAGTATGTACCCAAATCCTTCAAAGACATATATTATCAAAAATTGAAATATTTATAGATATTTTTGCAGATGTATCGCTCTTTTAATGCACGAAGGATTCGCCTCAAAATAATATGCTCAGGGGAATATTGATAATATTGGACATCTTTAAGTTCCAAGGCATATATATTCTGAACTCCGCATCTTTTGGCACACTATTTCAAGTTCAATCCTTTGAATATCTCCTTCTGTCTGGCTGTGCGTTCTGTTTCCACCATTGTGCCGTCTGACCCTCAACTCGTTTGAAATGTAGGCACATATTTATTTCATTCTTTGTGTGAATCAGTATTATACGCAATAAGATGTAGAAAAGTCTTTATTAAGTATGTGTCCATCTTAAGTCCACGACGAGTTTTTTAGAATCAAGAAAATTCATGGAAAGGAATACAAATACGAGATCATACCGTATTATGACAAAGAGACCAGGAAAATCAGACAATGATCGAGATATATTGGTCCTGTTAATGATGGAAAGGTTGTGGAGAAAACTGTAACTACATATTCCTATGGTGATCTCTTACCTGTAATGAAGGTTTTAAAGGATCTCAATCTCCCGGGAATGCTTAAGAATGTTGTGGGGGAACATTCCACAATTGTATTAATCATGGCCATAAACAGGGTGATCAGACCGGAAGCCATGAATAACGTGGAATCATGGTATGATGATTCTTACCTTAAGGTCATATATCCGGCAAATATGAATTCATCCAATCTTTCCAAAGTGATGGAATCCGTAGGGAATATGAATCCGAATCATGGGTTCCTGAAAGAGATATTGAAATATACGGGAGATTCCGGAGCAATGTATTATGATCTCACATCCTTTTCATCACATTCAAGGAACATTGAATTCCTTGAATACGGATATTCCAGATCCGATCCCGATTTCCCACAGGTCAATATATCACTCATTGAGGATCGGAATACCGGATTGCCCATATTTTATGATATATATCCGGGAAGTGTTGTTGATGTATCAACAGTGAAGAATACCGTTGAGATATTGAAATCGGCAGGGGTAAAGAATATCACATTCATCATGGATCGTGGTATGTTCTCCACGGAGAATATTGAATATCTTATGTTGGAGCATATAGATTTCATAATGCCTGCAACATATTCATTAAGAGCAGTAAAGAAGATTGCACTTCGGGCAAGGCGTAAAATAGAGAGGGAAAATAATATGATCCATCTGTCCGGTGAAATCATCTTTGCCGAGAAACACAAACTCACCATTGGAAATAGCGAGATCAACACATGGGTATATTACGATCCTGAAAGGGATAAAAGAGAAAGATCTGCATTCTATCTGACAATGCACGGAAAGATTGAACATTTACGAAAAAGACAATTGAGAAGATACGAGAAACCGGTATATGTTGTGGAAGAAATCATGGGTGGATATCTTAATTTCATCACATGGAAATATGATCGTGATTCCAATACCTTTACTGTGAAAATAAAAGAGAATGCGGTATCACAAAGAGTAAACAGGTGCGGTATAACCATTATTGCATTCACCGGAGAATATGATTCCCCTGATCTATTGATGCAATACAGAAAAAGAGATTCTGTTGAGAAGTTGTTTCTCTCTTCAAAAAGTTTCCTTGGTGCAGAACCTCTGAGGGTTCATGGTTTAGAGGCCTTACGAGGGAATCTCTTCGTAAATATTGTATCTCTGGCAATACGATCCGCAATACTTACCGAGATGAAGAAAACAGATCTGGCAAACAGATATTCCATTGAAAAGATACTTCTGGAACTTCACAAAGTGAGAAAGGTAAAATTGCAGAACGGCAAGGAAATAATGACTGAGATCACAAAGAAGGAGCGGGATATCATTGAAAAGTTCTCAATCAAATCAGAACATGTGCCTACATTCTTAACGAGTTAAGGATCTCAGAGATGATGATATCCTGAAGGGATATGTGTTTGTATCATTTATATCACTTATTGCTTATTACAGGATATTAAAGCTCCTGAAGAATAAGAAGATCAACAACAGAATAAGCGTGAAAGATTCTCTCCTCCAGTTATCAAAGATATACCTGACAGACGTTGAAGAGAGAACCATAATGGCAGAAATTTTTGATCTTAAACCAGAACTGACCCTAAAAAGGTTCCGAGTTGGGGTTGCAGTTATTCCAAAGAAAGTTGAAATGACTGTTGAACTGTTCAAAGACAAGATACCCATAGATTAAATTAATAGGATCTTAGGTTATTAAGCATGTTTAATATTTTTGGAAAAATTATTTCTGATCCTAGTGTTTCATAAATGTTCTTTTGTATGGTATACCTCAATAATTTGAACTGCTCAAAGTTGGTTTTCCACATTGCATAATACCTTAAGATCGCCTCCGCAAATTTTGTAGTGTCAAACGGATCTATAAGCACACCTTGCAAAGGTTTGATTATTATATCCGAAGGTCCTGGAATATTGAAGGCAATGCATGGTAGACCATAGCTTTGAGCTCCGACAATACCAAGAGAAAATGATTCTATCTTAGAAGTAGTTATGAATAGCGATGCCTCATTACTAAGCTGAACTAACTCTCTTTCCGACACAAAACCTTTATTAGCTATATTATACGGATGTTCGGATACCATCTCATCAATAAGAGCAGTCCCATTTCCAAATCCACCAGTGATACAAAATTTCACTCCCGTTTCCTTTTGTAGTGTTATCTTAATGATATTTACCAATAAATCTATACCTTTAATATCCACACTTTGCACTCCAGAAAAAAGAATCATAAACTCATGATCATTAAATATTATTTTTTCTGCTTTTCTATAGACAGCATCAGAAATCAAGTGAATATTTCCGCTAAATCTAATAGACCGAAGAGATTCTAATTGTTTCTTATTGATAATGTGAATATCTCGCACAAAACCTTTAAAAAAAACTAATAATGGAATCCTGTAGATATGCCAAATTTTTTTCTTAAAATTAGACTGTGCAGATCGGTTCCCAAATAAAAACGATTCGGGAATGTGCATACCATATATGTATGTAATTTTTCTAATTCTACTATAAAAAGAAAGAAATATGCCTGTAAAAAGAGATTCGTCAATGTTGTAAATAGTGTTTACTTCCCGCAACCTTTTAAGGTTTTTAGCACTAAAAACAGGAAAAAATGGGATGATTTTAAAAGGAATTGTCTTGAATAGCATGATTTCCGCATCGCACATATCTTGAAGTTCGGAGATTGAGATATTATCTTGTGAATTATTCACCGGAGAAAAAATAGTAACACGGACATTGTGCTCAATTAATTCATTCGCAAGCCAAATAGCGTATCTTTCAGCCCCTCCAAAAGAAGTCAGAGGTGAACCGGTAAATATCGCAATCCGCATAGATATTAACTGCTGATTCATTTTGTCTCCATATTAGGTCAATATAGATATTTTTTCAAATTGACTATGTCAATAGAGTAGACCTCTGGCATTACCCAGAAACCAGTCGTCGAATGTAACGGACAGTGTTCTCGCATTACACTTACCGACTGCTATGAAGACATGGTATTATAGCCTTTTCCCTGAAATATAGATAGTTTGGTATTCATGATGGAAAGATTGTGCTTCAGAATGTCCCTTTTTTTCATTTTGCGTGACATGTTGTGCTGGTGACAATACATATACATTAATCTGCACTGTGCGTAATCCCATAAACTTACAAACGATTTGGATGCAAGGCTGTGAGCGAAGTAGTAGCCCCATCCCTTCAGTATGGGTATGAGGATTTCCTTTGCTTCTTCCTGTGTTGTTAGTGATAATGCACTGTCTCCTGTTAGGCTGAGTATCTTTTTCCGTATCTTCAGTTCGGATTTGGGAGAGGGAAACCATCTGGTTACCTTCTTCTATTTCCATGAGGAATAATGCCTCACAAACTTGAAGCCTAAGAAATCAAAACCTTCTTTTGCTTTAACCTGACGTGTCTTTTCCGTGTTAAGTGACAGACCAAGCCCTTCGATGATATCCTGTAATTTCGTGTAGGAATATTGTGGACTTCTCCTTATCAGGGCCACGATATTATCTGCTGTAGTCGCCGGTTAATAATTGTGCATTTTCGCCGGAATAAAAGTGATCCAGATCGCCGGTTTAATTTTGATCCATTTGCTCATGCAGATAGTGATCATTATTGTACGGGCTGGAGGTGTGAAACATTTCATCTTCTTATTCTCTTTCCCATGAATCTTCCCATTTCAATGTGAAAGATACATAGTGATATCCATCGGTTGTTATGACTATATCATTGGGTATGATGAATCTTTTAAATGATCGCATGAAGAATCCTGTTAGTGATGATTGTGAAAGATCGGCAAGTATCTCTTCAACAAAGGTTCCGTTCTTTGAATCTTTCAATAATGCACGGTATCTGTCTTTACCATTGATGTGAATATATTCCCATCATATACAAAGTATCCCGATGATTCCATTATATGTGTTGTTGGAGAGGATATATGCCTTCTCACAGTTTCATGGGATATGATCGTATTCCCAATAATATGGAATGAATTTGCAGCTTTTCTTAAAGATGTCTTTACTCGTGATTTCATACTCTTATCTTTGATCTCATTGGGAAAGTGTTT
>JAKAYH010000023.1 GCA_021826835.1 Thermoplasmata archaeon
ATGGGAGATGATGGCTCGTTTCAGTTACACTGGAAAATCTGGAATTAATTTTAGATTCGATTACGTATTTACCCACCGAGTTACCGGGCTCAGGGCTGCTGTACTTAAACTTTCAGGTAATGGACAGAGTAGACATAATCAGATCTCTGCTCTGAGCTTAATTTCCGGGTCAGAAAATGATAATGTAAAGTTATTCATTGCGACAAAGAGGCTGAAAGGTGCTGAAAAGATTGTTGTTAAATCTCTGAATCTCAACTACATCAAAAAAGTTGGAACCTTCGATCATGCACAGAACATAACATGGATAGGAGAATCTAAAAGCCCCTGTGGAGGGAAAAAGAGGGATAAAACTGCTGTAGTAAGGGATATCATAAATTTACTGGAGGACCATGAATGCAAGATAACTGAGCTCGTTTACAAGTGCAACCTGAATTATGCAAGGGCCACAGAACTCATTGATGAGCTTATGGTTAAGAAGATGATTGTGGCAGACATTCACGACGGAACAAAAGTATTCCGGGTCACAAGGGAGGGTACTGAATTTGTCAGAAAACTTTCTTCCCTCCAGCTGTGAGAGTGAAAGGATGCGAACATAATGATAGCTTTGAGTCCTGTATTCATTTTTGTTCCCGTTTTCATAATTTCACTTTCCATTGTTCTGGCTCTGTTTGTTGGGAAGTATCTTAAAACAACGACTGAAGATCTGTCAAGGAAAATGCAGGAGATAAATTCGCTCAATGAGGCAATCTTTATGAAACATCTCCTGGAATTTTTTGCCACAAGTGAGGCAAGCAAGACTGTGGCAAATTTTGCATCAAAGGTTGTTCCTCAAGAGATACTGTCCTCTGGAGATTTTAGATTGTCAGTAAATGCATTTCAGGACGTTGAGGAGCTTCATAATTATATGCAATCAGTTCTCATTCCCAGTGTAGAGTATTCAAAACTCAGCTACATGTCTAAGTTTCTGCCCAGGATCATAATGTTCTACGGCATAATATTAAGCGCTACAACAGCGGCATTTTATGTATTCTCCACCGTTTCAAGTTACAAGCTCATGGATGCGGCCATTGGGTCTGTGTTTGGTTCCACACTCCTGTTCAGCCCTCTTATTGTTTTCCTGATGATTGACTTTTTCAGGCATGAAAACAGAATAAGAATAAATGGAGCATGGGATGAGGTATCAGTAAGGCAAGATAGCACATGATAGATAAAACATGCTGAACTAATGATACACGATAATTATTTTATTATAATTTTCTGATGCTGGAAAGATGAGTTTAAAGCGCTATGTGGAAATTGGTGTTGTCCTTGCAATATTGATATTCATCTTTTCCGTAACAGCATATTCAGGAGAAATTCCACCGGTCAGTACAATTGCATCTGAAAGCATGACGCATTCAGATTACTGGACATATGGAACCCTGAATGTTGGTGACATAGTTTTTGTAAAGAAAATCGATAAGGTTCCTGGAAACATAATAACCTATGTGGTGGGACGGGAAACCAATTATTCAACCTATGGTGAATATGGCAGTGTAATTCTTTACAAGAATCCTTCTGGAACAACAATAATTCATAGGGCAATGTTTTATTTGACCTGGAACAACTCATTTCCTGTTGTTCAGGGATTCCACAATCAGAGTTGGATGAAGGTTACGAGAAACTATGTCCTCATAGATAATGTGGGTTTCTCGCACAGGAATCTTATTGTATACCTGAGTGGCATGGTAAATGAGAGCGGCATCATAACAGTTGGAGACTATAACCTAGCTTTTAGAGGAATATACAACTCCTCCTTAAATGCCTACGAAGCTGCTGATCAGAATGTTGGAATCACCAATGCCCCCGTGAATAGCAAAAATATAGTTGGGGTCGCCTTCTGGGATATTCCATGGTTTGGACTCATTAAACTTAATATCCTGAAACTCTATGGTCAATGGCCTCAATCAAACGAAGTAGCTAAAAATTCTTATGATTATCTCCTTAGTGCCCTAGCTGTAATTTTTATATTGGCATTCTTTCCATACAAAAGAGTAATTAAAAAACGGAGGGTTTAATGCTATCAGCTTGATTTGCTTTCAGAATATCATTGAGACAAGAACCACTGCGCCTAAGGAAAATTCAAGCTTCACATATGCGCAATGTTATCACCATTCTCTATCAATATGCAGCACATACACAATCTGATGACTGATTTCTTTTTTTAAAAACCTTAATTGGTCCTGGCCAGCCTATTAAGATTTAGCATGATTTTCCGCTTACTCTCCAGATTGAACGATGTCTTTCCAGTGTTTTAATGCTATTGAGGCCTATTTTTCAAAGAAAAAGCGTAAGCGTTCTAAAATTGTTTCAATTAATGCGAAGATAGATGGCATTCACAATACAACTTCTGGTGTTATTGGGTTGAATGATAAGATAATGAATTCTTTGGCTTCGCCCCCATTGAGTTCATTTTGACACTTCTGCTCAGCTGTAGAGGTACAAGGCCGATATCTGTAATTTTTGTTGCTGTTGTGCCAATTCCCTAAATTATGGAGTTTAAATTCATCAAGATTTAATATCTCGACGGACATGATTATGAGTGATCGGGGACAATAGGAAGATAATATTCCCAGCTTTTGTCGTAATATCAGTTATCTTTCTCATTTCAGTGGCTGCACAACCGGTCTCTGGAGATGTCATGGTGGCATCATCCATTACAATGCACGCAATTGTTGTGCCTCCCCCAATAGAGATTTTCAACAACACCACCCAACCTCGGGGTGTTACAATAACTTGGCATTACAATGTAACACTTGAAGGGGGGTATATGAACTTTAGTGGAGTTTCAAGGATACATCTTAACTGGAACCAATACCCTGATGATAGTTATGTTGATCTAATCAACGCCATTGAGATCCTCGACAAGAATAATCTATCAGGAACTTTCACTGTTTTTCTCAATCAGAGTTCAAGGTCTGGAGATACAAATCTGGGCAGTGCTGAATCTTCAGCAGTTTCGGTATATATCAACCATGGTCTGCAAACATATTCAAATATGGGTACTCTGCTGATCAACGGCACTTTATCCCCGTCTTTCAATCTATGCCCAACCTATATACCGTATTACATTGGATTCAACTACACTAGGCCGCCTGACACTGCTAATAGTGTTGGACAGTATGAAAATTTCACATTTGATTTTCTTCTTCCGCTTTGAAATCGCGATGCTGCTACCATTAGAACCTTATATTCATTATCTTTCCCGCACTGGTGCTCCACCCAGGTTTGTTATACCATATATAACTATGCAAAAATAATGACAAAACAGTACTGGAAGTGAATTTTCAGCGGATCAGCAGTATGAGCTTAAGTAGTGAAATTGCAACAATGGCAGCATATGTGATCATGGATGAAATTATTGACCCCCTGAGAACAGTCCTTTATGAAAGATACCACCAGAATATATAAGACATGAACGCAACAAAAAGTACGCTTAAATATATGAGCGTGTATAATAATATTTTATTGATATTCAGATCAAGAATCCAGACTGTGGACGGGAGGAAAAAGAATGCGAGGGTGACTAAAACAGCCAGTAAAAATGCAGGGGTTCTTCTGGGGGTCTCTGTAATGAAGCGGATCCCAAATGAAGATATGAGTGCCAGGGCAAAAACTGCTGTCACTGTACCGTATATCACGATGCCAAAAAATCCCGGAATATATGGAAAGGAGAGCCCTGCCTTTGATATACCCATGGTGACCAGAAAAATCAGAAACCATGCTGATACGGAAAGCATAGATATTCCGATGTCGTACACGTCTTTTTCAAATACCTGTGGCTTAAATTTCGACGTTTCGCTATGTTGCGTTTGTGACTCATTGAACATGTGACTCAGTTTTTTAAGCATCGATGTGCCTATTTTCTGGATAAGCGGTAATCGCTCACTGGAAATGTAAAGAAAAGCCTGTACGTCAATTTGCTCATATAAAACAGGGATTCCAGTCGCTTTCAGATCCCGGTTATGTTCTGCAGAATTATAGGAAACCAGGTCCGTTTGAAATTGCACCAAATCCTTCGTTGCCCTATTACATGGGATTCAATTATACGGAGCCGCCAATCACTTCGAATTATGTTGGACAGTACGAGAATTTCACCTTTAATTTCACTCTCCCTTTTCAGTATTGATTATTGCAGTTAACCTGCTTTTGCATCTTATATGAATGGGCCATGAAAACATTCGGCCCTCAATAATCACTTGATCTACTTTGTCTTCTTGAATTATGAACCATCCTTTGATCTTCTAAATCTTCCTTCTGATCTGAGGCTTCAGACTTCACACCACGGGAACCTGATGTAATGGGTGTTACATCCTGCACTGAACCTTTATTCACCGTGCTATCTCATTAATTCCTCTGCCCCTGTAATTCGTACTGTATTATATGGTCACTTCCTGTTGTAAGCAACAAATATCTGAAAACCCCTGTTGCCTTTGTGTCCCGTAGAATATCCATATGGCCCAGGAAGTTAATGAATGAAATCCTTCCGTGAATCTCCTTCTCAGCTTGCTCCTCATTAATAAATCAATGAGATTTGAGTTACAGATCTTACCCAGAATTGTAATCGGAAAGTTCGACCTTCCTCTCATGTCTTAATATTGTGATTGAGATCATTTGGAAATGGAGATAGGACATCTGGCCCATGGCCGACCCTGCAAATGTAAGTGAATTGCCGACTGAATAATGCTGATGCTTCACCTTAAGATCTACATAGAATAACCCTAACACGGTGTCATTGCTATTTCTTGAATAATAAATGTTGTTATAACCAGATACGTTCAATGAAATGCAGATTTTAGAGATCCTCGTATGTTTGGTCTATGATTTCAGTATGAAAAACAGAAAATCTTCAAACTTCCAAGCCCTCAGTGAATAAGCTGCAGCAGTTTAAAGAGAGAAAGTGCCACAATGATAAAGTAGACAAGGAATGAGGTCACAACCGATATGCGAAAAAGCCGCTTAGGTTTAACGCGCCACCACAGAAGATAGCACATCACGACCGTGAAGAAGATACCGAAGTATATCAATACGTATAAAATCACCCTGTTCAGTGGAGCAGAAAGGATCCAGCTGGTTGACGGTAGAAAGAAGAAAATAACAGCGACTAAGGCCGCCATAAAAATAGCAGAGTTACGCCTGGAGATCCCAATCAGAAATTTAACTCCAAACGCCGATATCAAGGCAACAGAAAAAGCAATCACTACAATACCGTACAACAGTATCCCCAACAACCCCGATATGTACGGGAAGAAAAGTGAGGCTTTTGATATCCCAATAATAACCAGAAAAAGAAGGAACCAAGAAGACACAGAAAGCATTGCATTTGACAATTCTCTGAGATCTTTATCTGGAACAAGAGATCTGAACTGACTGGATTGATTTTTGACCCCCTGCGATGATGGGCTTCCAAACAGGTCGGTTAACTTGGCCATCATGAGTGAATTTATTTTTTCAGTTATGGGAAGGCGATTCGAGGAAATATAAAAAAAAGGCTTATCATTCAATCTGGAAATATAACGGTTCAGGTAAAAGGAAAGAATAGTCGATATTATCAACTCCGGGGCGAATTCTATCAGTAGAGAAATATAATCTTTCATCCAGATTGTTTCCTTTTCATGTAAATAGATATGGGATTTTATTATTTCGTCTGTATTGACGAAATATGGAATCAGATATTTTCATCAGCATTTAATGAATTTTCGGAATCACATTGGAAGATAACTTCGAGACGCTCTGATCAACTGGCAATAATCTGATTTGGTCTTGATTTTCTGAATGTTATGATTGAACTGAAAATCCTGAATGCCCCATTATATACTTCTCATATTAAGCTGATTTTGATACCGTTTTAGAGATTTCCCCACCATTCCATGAAGATGAAGCAAAAAAATTGTGGAAATAAAACCTTGTCATATGCCAATACACGCAAACGGTGCTTTATTTTATGTATTCCTGAAATGTCTTTCGATCATTTCCCTGATCCTGTATCGTTATTGATCAAACTTTGATCTTTTTCCTATTCTGCCTGTTTTCCGGTTCTGATTTCAAATACTTTCTCATGCTGTTCCCTGATATGCTGAGTTCTCTGGCTATTGATTTTATGATCATTTCCTTCTCTCTCATGCTGAGTATCATTTTTATCCATACAGACCTTAGAACTGAGACCCCTGTCCTGACATGGACTGGGAGTCAAAATTAAACCGGCGATGTGAATCATTTTTATTCCTACAAAAATGCACAAAAATCATCCGGTGATCACGCGGGGAGACCATTGAATCAATCGCATCCACATATCTGAGACATTGTACCTTCTGGATGGGGATAATAGCAAGGGCAATGAACAGTACCAACCTACGCAGCAGAGAACAGGATCAGGAGATTCCTGCTCGTGTATAACGGTGAACACACGCAATTGGAATGCCTTTACATATACTGTAACATGATCAGCATTGAAACAGCGTTCCCCATACTGAGGGCTGACCGGAATATTCCACCATAATGGTCAGAAGGAATCAGCAATCAGGGTGACGATGTCCATGCTCCTGTCCCTGACAATAAGGACAGTACTCCTTAGAAACATGACGTAATCAAACCTAATGCAGAGATGCTCTCTGTAGAAAAACGCTGTTTGATCTGGTGAAGCTACAATTTGTTGAGTATGCAAGCAGCAATATCACTGAGCTGGAAATGGCAGGGAAGCAAAAGGGCGATCTTGAGGCACTTGAAAATCTATCATGTTTACAGAAGCAGAGTTATAAAATAATCCAAAAAAATAAAAAAATAAAAATTTAAGGTCTTTACTGTGTGAATGACATGGCAATTGTTGCTTCTGTACCGCCTGTGATATCTGCTGGTATCATCATACCAATATCAATTGCAGAGGGAACCGATGTGAAATGTATGCTAACAGTAGCGTCATTTGTCAGTGGCAATTCATAAACGCCAGTTGGTAGTGGTGTTGTTGTTAAATCACCGAATGTCATTCCGCTTGTTGTTCCAACAATGAAATACAGAACAGGGGCATCGCTAGAACTAAACCCGGAGGCGCTGACAGACACATTGAACCAGCCAGGCCCATTAGACGAAGTGCTGAAGGTTATGTACAAGAAGTTTATGGCCCATGCAGTTTCGTTTGAGATAGATTGGGGATCGAGTTTTCCGAAAATCTCACTTGCTGAGTTCGAAACAGTCGTGAATGATGAATCTTCTACCCCGTTCACCCCCAAGTAATTCGGACCTTCGTGTACCTGAATCGTCGAGCTTGCTAAAGTTGCAGACACTCCTATGTTCCCATTAACCATGACTTCAGCCACGGCAACTGCTGGAAGCAGCACGGACACAGCTATGACCAACATTATTCCAATTCTTTTGTTCATATCTTCTCCTGGTAAGGTTAGGAAATATGGACAGCATTATAGTCCAAAATGGTATATCAAGAATAAGAAATTAAAATATGTATCTCTTGTAGATAAAAATGGCAATAAGCTGTGAGACCCGCAAATGGGTTAGCAGACGGTAGTTTTGATAAGGATAAACTAAGGAATGAGCATCTACAGAGCAATGGGTGATGGTTTTTGATGTATCCTAGCGGCAAGGACACATAAGAAGAGGCTCCTGAGCTTTTATCAATGTTACCTACTACTCGTGTTATATCCCAGAACTTGGGATAATAGGATGCAGGAAGTCATATGGATCAAGTTACTGCAGTGCCCTGATGGTGAAAAATATGCAAATAAATGTTTCAATAAAGGAACCATTTTTTTCTGTAATTGTCGCAATGATGGCAACCAATATCTAATTGCAGATATTGTGTGGCTGATGTTTATGTTCCGGAGAATGAGCCAACAGCTGGGTGACTATTGTTCACAGAAATTTATTAAAAGTGAAAGATATTTTCATCTGCCGATTAGAATGCAAAATATGTACTTCCGTCAGAAAATGCTCCCGGAAAGCTGTATATGTTGATGTACACCAATGAACCTTGTATGCAAGACAGCGAGGATAGAGACGCCCGAATATGTTAATGTCTTTCTGCATTTACATTGCAAATGAGCCTGAATAAACCCAATGCAATAGTAGCATTGACTTAAAAACCACTAAACGTAAAATTATGTGTTCTTGACGATAGAAGACCTATTCCAGGATGATGCCCAGAACAAGCGCCAATTGAAACTTAAATGCCATACTGATCTTGCTATCATTATTCCCGGTTTGCCTGAATGGAGCGTCCAAGGTTTTTGTCCGGAATCCGCATATAAGAGGAGGCCATCCACTCTGGCCTTATTTGGTTTTAAAATTCTCCTCTTGGTGTACCTTCCTGGATTACCGTATAAATCGAAAAAATATCCCATGATTCTGCCAAGATACTTTTCTTAGGGTATGCTCTTCAACCATTTGCGCCACATTTCGTTTCGGATGTTATCCCAATGTTGATAGGCTCCCTGACCATCGTCCCATCCCGCGTAGAATTATCGCTAAGGCTCGGTGTTTTTTTCTTGCCTTAATTCCCTATATGTTAAAAAATCTTTTATAGAACGTCATTGATCCCACTGCAGATCATCCTCTTATCTCTATAGATGGTCCCAACGGGTAAAATTTATCGTTCATAATGGTAAAATGGTGATGGTAAGTGACCTGTAAAATTCCCAGATTAGGGCGCTAGATAGATCTTTCAGGATCGAGAGTACAGAGGGGTACATCCCTGGGTCGTGACAAGTGATATACTGAATTGATACGGTTAAGGGATCGACGCCAATACAACCACATCTCAGGATTCCTTCCCATATTTACAAGTATCCAGAAACCGAGATGTGCCTTCAAATCCTATATTGCCTGATTCTATGCCTTCACTGAGCAGAACTGATCATTCATGTATTTCAGGACGGATACGTAATGATGCCGTCAGATTTCAAAGGAAGAAGACCTTCTCATTCCAAAAAAATCTTGGATAAGCAATGTTTTTCCAATCATTGCTCGGCCACCATTAGTCACCGGCAGAAATGTCCAAGGCCAGTGGTCTTGTGTGGCTTTACCCAGTGAAATGCTGTCTCAGCAGATGATTGCACCAGACGAAATCAGGTCAATATAAAGGCCGGTTACATGAAGTGGCCCGAAATAATTCCGGCCAGTGAGCCAGTGGCATGGTTATGTTCTGCAAATCGGCTTTTTTCTTGGCTTTCTTGACATGCACCGTGGGAGCCAACATAGGAGCCAATATGAACCAGTAACGGAGCCACTATCAGGTTGTGACACGCCATCGTAAAATAAGCATTTGCCAAACGATTGTATGGGTTCAATTAAGGCCAGTGGCCTTCAAGGCCAGTTTTCCGGCCAGTGACGATGACCTTAAATGTACCGGCATCCATGGAGTCCATAATTGGCCTGAAAAACCAGCTCAATACTTGCAGTTTCTGGAAATTTTCATTGCGATGTTGTTGAAAAATGAAAAGCCCATCAGTGGCCCTGATCAAGCTACAACCTTACCGTAAGCATGATACTCCAAGAACAAAAAGTATGTTTTAGAGTTTTTCAAATGATTCGAGAGATCCCAAAAACACCCATCCTTTGGTATTTTGGTTGATTAAACGCTTGGTTGAGATAATATTGCCTAAGATTTACCATATTGGAGGTGATACCATCGTTGTTTTCACTGTTATTTTTGCGAATGTCCATAGTTTGCTTTATCCTGCCAAGGAATCTTGCCCTTACAAGGTTGTAGCACATGGCAGTGAAGTATGTCTTCACCATTACTCTCTGCACTGTCGTAACCATGACGTGAAAGAAATGGAATATACCTTTCATGACGGCGTAAGGATGTCCCACCATTGATCTAATGCGTGAAAACCGCAGGTTCCTTCTTATACTCTTAACCTGAAGAAGATGCCCTCTCACTGCATGATCCATGGTTCCATTGATGCCTTTGTAATCAGATCCGAAATATCCCTTATCACGATAGCATATGATTCCTGGAATTGAAAGATCAATCTGCGAATAATGTACATTTGCCGGTGTCACTGACAGTTTTTCAATGATCTTTATCTCATTTACAATGGTATGTGCCCCATATTCGAAATGTTTCTCATGATTATTCTTTGCTGATGTGCCATCCTTCGATCTGCTGGTCTTTGCATGATCTCCCATGGGTTTGCCGTATACTCACTTATCTGCCTATATTAAGGAGGCATACTGCACTTTACCCTTCTTGATGCGTTTTTTTTAGCCGTTATCTGATCCCTTATTTCATTGAATACCAGGCGATCCTTTCCTGTCTTTGATAATCATTCACGGAAATGCAATATTGTCTTCCTGTCTGGTAATTTATCTTGATATCCTAGGAAATTAAGAATGATATCCGATCCCTGATCTCTCTTTCTATTTGTGGAACTGAAAGGTTGTACCACTGTTGCAATAGTGGAATCTTTACCATAAACACTGGATCATAATTGGGCCTTCCTCCCTTGTCTGTATTGTTGTCACAAAGATCCGAAAGTATTTGTCCTATCCTTTAGAAGTCAATGCGATCTGATATGCCTGTGAGAGGATAGACAGGCGGCTCTATCTCCCCGTTAAGTTCCGATAATCCTGTGTGGTAAGGTTAATGGATATTGATCATGAGGTCATGAAAAAGGGTTTCGGTGGATGTTTTTGGAAAACCTTTGAAATCACTGATCAGAAAGAAATGAAGAAATCGCTTGGCAAAATGAAATCGCTGGTGAAGTCCACAAAGAATGTAACAGTACTAAATGAGAATAGAATCAATACACTGAAGAAGATTGCAGGGAGGCTTCTTATTGTTACTAATGCTGATTTACCGGAAAATGAAATTGCATGTAAATACAAGGAACATTGGCAGACTGAACGTTCCTTCAGGACAATAAAGTCATTTATTGAGATAAGACCTGAATATCACAAGAAAGTGGAGAGAATAAGGACACATGTGTTTGTATGCGTATAGCCCCTGCTTCTTTAAAGGATAATTTAGAAGAGGCTCACGGTGCCATACCTCATCGCAGAAAAAGCTGCCGAAATATTGTGAGGAATAAAGTCCAAACCCGTGAAATCACCCATGAGGATTGTCTTTGGGTCCGAATTAGATAAGGCGGTCAAAATACCCAATGATATGGAGGGGTAAATCCACAGGATCGTATACTAGTTGGTGCCCTGTCAGAATCAGGTTAGGAATATAAGGAAATCAAGGATTCGTCTGGATTAGGATAACATATTTTGCCGCCATTCTTGCGATACTCCAGGCCAAAAGAACTTTTTATATAAGGGGACAAAGGACATTTAGGGTCCGATTGCAAAGGGATCAATTGGACAACGAATCTATAGGTAGGGTGCCTTTCCGTGCTGGTTAAGATCATATGCAGGATCTCTAAAAGGCGCTGATAAGATCTGCGGTTGAACATCCCTGTGTATTCATCAAGGAGATGTCCCATTTCTTCCATTTGATGGTGGCAACAGTCTGAGGATGAGAATGAATTATGTCTTAACTGACGGGTGCCATGTTTAACTGGTACCCCGCAAACAGCCTTATCTATTGTAGTTTGTCCGAAGATCACAGAATGCAATTTCATGGTCAAACAAAATGTTGAAGTTTGATTGAACCCTAGGACTGTTAAGAAAATCATCGGTTGTTAGAACATGAGAAACATTATAAAAATAAATAAAAAAATATTTGTGAAATTTATATTTGTGTTCAATCTATGTAATTAAGCGCTATACTGGCCTCTCCAGGGTTCGTTCCCAAGCCGTTAGGGCTTGTCTCAAAACCTACATGTATGACTGTTCCTGATGAAACTCCCGTGTACTCCAAGCTGTACGTACCTGCTGCTCCAAGGTTAGCGCTGTAAACTCCGCTTGAAGTGCCTAGCGTTGTGGTAGAAGATAGTGCTGTAGCAGTAGAAATTCCACCAAAGGTCATTGAGGATTCAGAGAAATACAGGTATGTACCGGCGTTGAATGCGTCGCCAGTGGGAACGGTAACGTTTATGAAGAAGTTTCCGGTGTTAATTGCGCTTGTGAAGTTCACATCAAGAACATTGACGGCGTAAAGAGTCTCATTTGTCATAGTTGGCAGGAGTAATGTTCCAATTTCTTCAGTGGAACTATAATGGATGGATGCCCATATGCTTGTTCCTGATGGCATCAGAGCTTGTGCTGCTGCATAATTCGATCCCTGCTCAGCAAAAAATGCCGGACTTCCTACCGTGCTCTCCACGCTTATACTTCCCTGTACCATGACATCGGCCACCGCAACTGCGGGCAAAATAGTAGCCACCATGGCAACCAACAATATTATTGTCTTTCTATTCATGTTCCTTTCTCCTTTTGTCCTTCGTCCTAAACCTTACCAAAAAGCCATAAATTCAAGCAGTATTAGCATTATGAAAGTAAAATATGAACTAATTGAAGCAGAAGCTTCATATAGTCAGATAAATGTATAGGTAAGAACAATGGTGGAATGCTGGCCGTGGCTGCTACCAGCGCACATGTGTCATAATCGGCATGCTTTTCATTGAAAACTGCGTAGAATTGGTTAATGATTTAGAATTGCAATCATTTCACTGAATTAATAATCTGATCGAACCATCTCAGATTATGACTACCAATTTTGATATTGTCCCCAAACAGCGATGAGCGCATCTCATTGAGAGTTCAACGTTCGATCCAAGTGGCGAAATTTTTTTAGCAATATTATAGCCTACAATGAAAAGGAATTTTCGGTACCTGCAGGTGTGAAACATTCAGAAGCCCAAAATACCACCAGAATATTGGTGCGATATGTCAAGTCTGGTTGTTTCCTATTTTAACAGGCATTCCTTATGGAAAAAGCATCAGCCTTCCCATACCCGCCAGTACAGTATTCTGTATATTGACCGTATATGGCTCTGCATGCCAATGAACTTGAAAATTTAGTAACATTTTTTGTATTTTCGCAAAATTCCAATTGTAAATTTCTTTCATTCTCAATGCAATTTTAATCATTCCTGCTTTTTTATTGCAAGCCAAACACCGTGCACTATTCTGTATGAGATGAACGCCTGAACTGTACCCCCCTCAATTCTGAAAGCCAAGCTTGTTGCACCGCATTGAATCGTAATTACGATATTCACAACTTATCTGACTTTATAAGTATGGTTTTGTTTGATAGAATCTTACAACAACCACAGGTGTAGTGCAATAATTATCTGACAAAAGCTCAAAGTTGAAGCTTCAAGAGAAACGCAAATTATAATTTGCCTAATACAATCAAAGTAACATGGCATGGTATAAGGTAGCCAAGGAAGGGGCCATGAAGGATGGGGACCTTTTCAAGGCGAACATAGAAGGAAGAGAGGTACTGCTTATAAGAGATGGAGCAAACTATTACGCAACATCGTGTTACTGCACGCACGAAGATTATGATCTCTCAGAAGGCTTCATGGATGATCATACTCTCATTTGCCCCAATCACTTTGCTGTTTTCAACCCAAAGGACGGCTCC
>JAKAYH010000024.1 GCA_021826835.1 Thermoplasmata archaeon
AATGCTCACCAATGACTTCTTTGTGAATCTCCTTGACCAAGGAACCACCTGGAAATCCAAGAATGATTCTCACACACTGTTTGAAGGAACAGATGCAAAATCAGGGAAAACGAAATGGACAGCAAGCAGAGTGGATCTGATTTTCGGTTCTCACTCTGAATTGCGTGCAGTTGCAGAGGTCTATGGAAGTAGAGACGGAAAGGAGAAGTTCATAAGAGATTTTGTAGCTGTTTGGGCCAAGATAATGAACCTAGACAGGTATGACATCAAGTAAATTGTAGAAAAACTATTATCCAATTTTTTATTAAAATTACAGTTTATATTTAGAGGATAAGTTTTGCAATAGACTGACTATCATTATCTAGCTTATCCTTACTTTCCCTAAGTATGCTTTTAATTGCTAATGATGATCTAGAAGAATTATAAATTTGATCGTTTAAGAGATAACTAAACATAATCATCCTTAGTTGTTTAACGTTGAATGGTTTCAACAAATCTATCGAATCTGTAATTGAATTTGATTCTGCGAATGAACTACTGTTCGTCAATGAATTTACGTAACAATTCCTTAGTGCATCAACTATACTACGTTTTTGAACTAAAGTTTTGCATATTTCCCTTTGAATTATTCCAGTTGCGTCGTGTTGGGGAACTCCGTTGATTTTGTTTATTTTAATATTTAATGATTGGTATTTGCCTATGAATCCCTTTGGAACCACAAAAACATCATCCTCATATGCTAAAGAAACTGGAATTACTATTACATCCCTAATTATAGCGGCACCTACTTCTTGATTTGTCCAATCCGATTTGGAGAAATTCTTTGTCATAACTGCAATAAATATTTGAAGTTCACGAAGTTCTGACAAGATTCTATTCTGCCATTCTTCTGAGGGTTGTATATCGTCGTGCGCCATGAAGCTCTCCAATCCGAGATGTGTAAGAGCTTCCTTTAGATTTGAAACTATTTTTTTATCTTTACTTGAATAACTAAGGAAAACATTTATTTTATTGCATTCGAGGAGATCAAAATTTGATTTGATAAATTCCGTTTGATTATTCGTCAGATTGTAACGATCACGGACAGAAATTAGCTTTTCATCAATTTGTTCCTTTATAAATTCAAATTTACTCATAATTCACTTTCCAAGTATATCATTTCGGTATTAGTTTGTGGCAAAACATTCATTTCCCAATAATTTTGCATGATCCAATACAGAAATAGTTTTTTTCCTATTTGCCCTGAATATATACGTATTTCCTCAATATCTTTCCCATAATGAACCTTAGCTTTTGATCGAGCTCTATCTGACAGATTAATAAATGTTGATTTTTTCTTGAACATGGTTATAAGTTCCCATGAATGATTAGTTTAAAGTGCTTATATTTGCTGATTTAATTAATTATATGAAAATCCATCCACTTGTCTCGATCCAACTTTTGATCCTATAAAATTCAACCGTATTTCCGGGATTGCTTAAGACTCAATTTCTCAAAACTACCTCTTTCTATTGTCAGTGTCATTAGCGCAAAGCATCTTCCACATCTAATATCTGAGACACCTGATGGCCATTCTCCACTTATATGATTTTGACAATCTACGCAATTTATTCCTAAACTTACTAATGAATTCTTATTGCTTCCTATATCGGGATCCGCAGATAAGAAAAACGCAAAAATGCTAATTGGGATATTGATTACACCAATAGTCAAGAAAATTAACATGATTAATCTTAACCAGTACGGCAGATAATTGAATAAAGTAAAACCATTTAACAATGGGAATAGGTTGATAATTCCAATTGTTGTAGGAAGAGGTAAACCAAGAGATAAATTGAATTCGTAGGTACCCCAGTAAAATGCTGCTTGAAAAAAATCTATAACTCCTAGGGATACCCAAAATATTATCTCCAATATGAGCCAAGTTAAGAAATAAATACCAATAGCATCAATTACCCGTTTCGAGAAACGATCGCTCAACTTTATATTCAGACTTCCAAAAATATTGAATGGCCCCATTTCAATGTAACTATAGATTCTTTACTTGTATATTTCGGTTCCCGTATTTTGGCAAATATATGACTTTTTTGACTCGCTTCTTTGAATTCACTTGCAAACTGCTAAGTGACATTTCAGACACTTTTAGATGTTTTATAAATTATAATTAAACACCCAACTTCTAATATTCAACTTAATCATGACAAGACGGAAAATAAGGTTTTTGACAAGTTTCAAAAGTTGCAGCAATGAAGTTGTCGACTACAATATTATTACGGTGAAATACTATATAATCTCAAAGTTGCACTGCAGAGTGTTTGATAACGATAAAATCAGACGATTTTTTAAAGTAGCTTATTTCCAGCGTTGGATGAACTCATCCCACTCATTACGTATCCCTAATTTTTGCTACGGTATCAGTTTTGCGTGACTTAACGAGTAATTTTGTTATTTTAATCAGAGAACTGATGTTTTAATATCTTTTTTCACTGTTTTACTAGAGTTTACACTATTCTCCTCTCTCGGTTTTCCAAAGTTAGAAGAGTAAATCTAAAATATCAGAAATTGTTTGAATCCTCACCATTCTCATTATGGTGTGAATATATGACCAAAAATAAATATACCTATTGATGACAGAAAACGGTCCCTCCTGTGGTAATCGTTTCATTGATATCTTCCTGTTTCTACGCACCTGTTCAATTGTTTACAGTCTATTCCTTACTGTCTTATCCATCGATGGTCCTTCCACTTGTTCCAGATCCTGAGTTTCCGTCACCACGGTAGTTGATATTCTTAGGATACTCAGATGCCATTCGATAATCATGTAGAGATGTGTTTGTGATAATGAATTTCCTAAGTATTGATTTGTATTTTTCCGTCATCATCTGGCGTTCACGCAACAGACTAATTGTGTAAGCATTGAGCATTTAATCAAGAAATCTTAGAAAAATGCGTAAGTTGATGCTATTGTGCACTTCCTTTCTTCATGCTCATCCACCAAGTTATGTGTTAACTACAGGAAGAGTGTTTTGATCTTGATGATAGGTCCTGAGTTGGATTTTCCTATTTCTATACTATTTGAATAGTATACTAGAACATATGGTATTATGGATTGCCCTGTCCATTTGCATGCCCCATTTCACAGAGCCTATACCCTTATCGTGTGAACCGTTTATATTTCTTCCATGTACCATAATTAACTATGTTCATGGATAATGATAGCATTCCCATGAATAAAAAATTCGAACGAGAATACAGTGAATACGCAATTAGGATTGGTAAAAGACATGAAAAATCTGGTTACGGTACCATAATTAGGGAATGAGAGTGCGTTTTTGGAAAAATCTATTAAGACATCTTACCATACAATTCTGATATATAATGCAATTCATCGATCCTAGAGATCTGAATATTAGGGGGATTCTTTCTCCTGCTCAAGATGCTTATAAAGTACCAGCATATCAGAGACCCTATGCTTGGAGGGAAGAACAATGGGAAAAACTGTTAGAAGATATAAAATCTTTAAAAGAAAATGAAGCACATTTTCTCGGGTCCATGGTAGTCGTGCCACAAGGTGGACACCGAAAAGGGGTAAATTATTTTGAAATAGTGGACGGACAACAGAGACTAGCTACAATTTTAATTTGGTTGTCCGCGATAAGAGATAAAGAAAGAGAAGATGGAAATGGTTCTCTTGCAGACCATATCAATTCTACTTTCTTGTTTTCAAGAGATTATGCGGGAGATCAAGAGGTGAAAATACCTAAATTATCACTTGGGAATCTGGACGAAGAAGAGTTCAACAAAGTCCTACAAGGAAAAAAAGAAGATCGCGATACGTCTAATTCCTCAATTTTTGATTGTTACGATTACTTTAAACGAAAAAATAGCACCATAGGACAAATGGATAAAATACTTAACAAAGTCCTCGATAGTGTATATCTTGTCCATATTAATGCTTTTACTCATTTTAACGCGTTTAGACTGTTCGAAACACTGAATGATAGGGGCTTAGACCTGTCTGCTGTAGACCTAATAAAGAATTTCATACTAATGCAAATTGCATCTGATAAAAAAACATTTGACAAAGTAATAGAAGAGTGGAATGAGATGTATAATAAGATTGAGTCAGATGAAACTGTTAGATTCATTAGAAGATATACTTTATCTAAGTACAAGGGGAAAGTGCCTGAAACTAAACTCTATGACACGATTAAAGATAAACTGATTAACCTTAACACGGAAGAGATCATTAATTTTGTATCTGATCTAAATAATAATGCTTCAGTTTATGAGAAAATTCTAAAAAGAGGATTTGCAAGTTCGAAAATAAACGATGTTTTGTCTGATCTGTCATTAATAGAAGTAGGACCGAGTTATACCTTGCTTTTAAAACTGTTCCCGTTTTACGAAACCGATCAACTGTCAGAGGACAAAATGCTTCAAATACTTAGAATGATTGAGACGTTTCATATAAGATGGGGAATATGCGGGAAGTCAACTTCTTCGTTAGACCAGATATATAACGACCTTTCGTTGGAACTTGATGGCAAACCTTGCAATGTATTTACTTCTCACATTAAAGAGCGTTTTACTAATGAACTAAGAAATGGTGCAGATGACATTGCGCTTGAAAGGATCCTCAATACAAAGTCATTTAGATCTGTGGAACACAGAACTAAATATATTTTATGGAAGTTTTCAAAACCTACTGGTGAAACTATCCTTAATATGTCAGAAATCCAAACAGAACACATAATGCCTCAGACTCTTAGTGAAGAATGGTGTGATTACTTAAAGGAGAAAACTGGAAAAAATTTAGAAGACATTAAAGAGCTTTGGAATCAGTACTTAAATAGAGTGGGAAATCTGACAATTATGAAAGGAGCATGGAATGTGGGAAATTCTAACAGACTCTTCAATTCAAAGACGGATGATTATAGCAACTCTGAATTTTTAGCAACACGGAAGTTGGCTGAGTATTCTGAGTGGACATTTAGTGAGATAGAAAGTAGGAGCAGAGAAATGGCCAAAAAATCAATTGAAATTTGGAAATGGGATTTTGAACCTACTGAAAGTACGATGAGTATGTCCGACTTTGAAATTGAAGAGTAATTCCATTTTATATTAGATCTATTCAAAGTGAAAAGAACCGTTAGTCTTGAAAAAGTTAGCGGAGTATATTGAGTTGTGATAAATTCCTCAAATTATGCTTCACAAAGGAAATAATGTGCCTCGAACGAGAGAGAAGTATGCTTGGCAAGACCGGAGGGTGGTGTAAGCGTTGTGCGTTATGTTACACTACACATACACCACTAACAGTGATTACAAAACACCATCTTGAATGAGATAGGTGAATGAAGATCTCTTTGTAGAAGAGTGCAAGATATGTAGTAAATTTTGGTTGTTGTAAAAACAAGCATATAATGCTCAATTTATATGCTAGCGAAGTGTGCAGACAAATTGGTGAAGATTCAAAGAGAGAAGTAACGGGGAAATTTAAGGCAGTACTAAATTTATAAAACAGAAAAAATCTGACTGACGTTATCTATCCAATATTTCCTATAGTTCTCACCAACTGAATTCAAGTTATCTGTTTTCATGAATAGATATACCTTTATGGAAAACCCGCCAAACTGAAACGTCTTCTGAGAACCATTGACCTCAAACAATTTACTGAAATAATCTGCTTTCTGTTGATAATCTGTATATTTGGTGCTTTTAGGATCAATGAATACCACACTATATTCACTCCCTCTCCTAAGCCAGAATATGAAATCTGGAGAGTAGTCTCTCATCTTGTTTTTTTCTCCATCATAATATGGTATGTTAACTCTATCAAGGCTCTCATCTACTTTAGAGAAAGCCCACCAATCCATTTTAAGGTCCTTAGCTTTTTCACTCGATATAAACTCGTCTAGATCGTGGACGAATTTCTTCTCACTATCTACCCTAATGATATGGTTTATAAAATCTGCCTTATCCGATGCTACTAAAATAATTGGTAAGTAGTAATGTTGAGCTATATTGATCAGTTCTATCTGACTTTCATCGTAGTCGAATAGTAATTTTTTCTTATTGCTAGCCAGTTTCACAATCTGAGAAGCAAATTCATCAATATCTATACTTCCAGCGTTAAGTTTCTTTTTGAGTTCTTCCTTAATAATTTCTGGATTCTTGAACTTCCTAACCTCAGCAATCTTGTTGGTTAACTCATTTCTCTTCTCTTCAGAGACCATTTCTACGCTGATTTCTTTAAAATGAATGATCTCATCCTCAAGTTCCTTAAATTTGTCCATTTCTTTCATAGAGGTATTTAGATGATCCATCATGTTTGCCAATTGTTTATGGGCATTATTAGAATCATTATTCACAAAGTTAGACTCTTCAAGATATTCATGCAGTCTTCTTAACGTAGCGGGTGTAGCCCTATCTGAATAGAGAGCATAAATAACTCTATCATCTTCGATCCAGTTAATATACTTCTCTAAAAGCTTAAAATTGCCTCGGAATTTTGGTAGCTCCTTTAATTGAACTTCTTTCTTTTCAATGTAAACCGGCAAAAGAAGCGGGAGATTGGTATCAAAGTCAGTCTTCTTGACATATATAAGTTCTCCTGTTTTTTCCCTTTCGAATTTTATACTTTCCATTATTTCTATTAAGTTTTGCTCGTTCGTTCCAAAAACGAATAACGTTTCTATGAGCGGTATTGAGTTTTGCTTCTTATTTTCATGTATAAGCGAAAATATTTGCTTGCCTTCTTGGTCTCCGTTCTTTGATAGAGTTTCAATTCTTTGGCGTTTGCCTTTAAGTGGTTCTATCCTTACTCCTCTTCCTAAGGACTGGAGTACATATTTTCTTGCATCGCCACTTCCTATATTTACAAAAACCATTACGTTTGGCCTGTTGGAGTCCCAGCCTTCATAAAATGTTCTAGAACCCATAAGTATGTTAATAGTACTATCATTATTGTTAAGATTACCAAAAAAGCTGTCTTCAATGGGATTTTCACTCACTTCATAATCTGAAAGAGTATCCTTAAGCCAATTTGTTATATCACCTATCTTTATGGATGCAAAATAACTATCAGAAGTCTTAAGTTTGAATGCAAGTTCTTCTTTTTTCGATTGTGTCTTAACAACTTCTATTTTCCCATTGCTGTCAGCATTGTATACAAATTTTAATACGTCATTGTAGCTCAGATTCGAAAAATCAGAATTGCTGAATAAAAATTTTCTATTACCGAATACGTAATTTGGTTGATTTTTGAATTCATCCAATATAGAATTTTTAACTTGTTCAAACAAACTCGTGTCGATCTCCTTAAGTGCTATTTCCCCCAACGTCTCAAAGAATATTTGAAGATCTGAATTTTCTATGCTTGTAGTATTTCCGTATAGAACAAGCAACGGGTTGTGATAAACATTGTTGGGTATGATAGATAATTGTTGATATGCCTTTTTGACCATTGCCAGTGTGATCAAAGTCTTCAGCACAATAATTTTTCGTTCCTCGAAGTCTATACCACCATCTCCTCTTTTGAAAGCATCCATACTCTGTTGCGAGACGTATATGTTCTTCCCATACCCTCTTTCAGTAAAAGCCTCAAGATTGAGATTGAAAACTGTTGTGATTATATCCCATTCATCAGTGAAAGTAGCAGAGAAATTGAATAGAAATCCATTGCGAGAGAGGATTGAGTAGAAAATCTGTCTTTTAGAATCTTCCTTATTACCTTTATGCGCTTCATCTAGAATAATGTACCACTTGCCATTGTTTTCTATATCCACAAAAGAGAGTAGTTTTTCACTAGAAGTGTCTGAAATTAAATCAGAACGATAGATAAAGATATTTATATCATCCTTGCTAAATAATATATTATGCTTGATGTTATCGTATTCTTTTAAATCCCAATATTTTATTTTTAATGGCGAAAATAAATTGAACTCATCAATGTGCGCTTTGATTTGATCTATTAATTCTTCCCGATACGTAAGAAATAAGATGTCTTCATCAGGTATTGAACCCTTCTTTTTAAGTTCGTGTAAGATTTCAATTAGTTTGACTATAACAAGGCTTTTTCCGCTACCAGTAGCCATCCAGAATCCAATTCTATTCAAGAAGTTAAAAAAGGGAATTCTTTCACCTTCAGATTCGTAGAACTTATTCGCAATCTTGAAAATATTGCCATTTTTGGCTGGTATACCAAATTCATCAGCCTGCTTTATGTGTGCTTTTACTGAATTAAAGAGTGATTTTTTGCCTTCTTTTACCTGGTTATCATAGTCAGATTCTGGATAGTGTAGGAGATTAACATAATAATTAAACAGAAATTTTAATCCTGATTTCAGGGCTTCTTTTTGATAATCAAATAAAATTTTCTTAGTAGAGAACCTTTCAAATTTGATATCCCATGAATCTGGAAGAGTCTCGAATGTAATGTCAGAGATGAGTCGCTGGTAGACCGGCCTTATTTTTTCATTGTTAACCATTCTACCACCAAATTAAGGGCTTCATTGTTTGGAAATCTATTTCTGAGAAGAATATTTTTTCATTGTCTTCAAAAACTACTGCATCTTTTTCTATTCGCTTTATGAACTTTCCTTTAATGTTTGACAAAGTCTCGGCGAGGTCTATGTTAGGGTAAATCTCATCAATATTAATTCTTATCCTGTCTTGTTTGTAATCGATCTCCATTCTATTAAGCATTTTCTGATCTTTAAGAAACACATACTGATTGTATATACTTTTGCTGTCCAGATCAAAAAATGGCTCAGAATCGCTGTAATGTACGTTTCTCAGTGTCTGTTCATATTGTTCCAACTCAAAATATTTGAAGAATTGAGATGTACCCTCAGAATTTGCAGGCCTACCATTCTTCCACTTGCTAGAAACACACAATTTTTTGATCCTAGGAATTATCACAGAGTAAAACCAGTTTCCATTTTCAACCAGAAGATACTTTCTTTTCTCTTCTTCACTAGATTTCCTATTAAGCTCTATGACTGCTTGAGCCGTAGTACCAGAACCGGCATAATAGTCAATACATATACCAGGTGCACCCATAGATATCAACTGCATAAGAGTATGATAGCTTTTTGGAGTGTCAAATGCATGCCCCCCGAACATATTAGTAAGATATTCACTGCCATATTCAGGGTTTGAAAAAACAGGGTTTTTCCAGAGTGTTTTAGGTATTTCCATCTCGAATGCAGGTGTATATATAGTGCCTTTTCTAATTATATAAGAATCTTTTTCGCGGGACACACGATCAAAGACCCTCTGCCATACTAGCTTTTCACCATTTTCTGAGAGAGGGAGGATAAAGTCATAGCCTTCCTTCTCATACCTTGTCCTCAATTCTTCTACATAATCATCCCTGAATGCGTCATTTTGCTTATCATATATGTTGAGATATTCTTCCCTTTTTATCATGCTGATGGTACCGTCTTTGATCAATACTGGATAATATCTGTTTGGTCTCTCTTCCCTTCTTGAATTCGTTCCAGTTCTCTTAAGCGGAGATTGAGATCTTTCCTCAAGTCTCTCCACGTATAGTTTCCGAATTTTGTTAATATCTGATGCATGAATTATGTGATATTCAGTGGTCTGAGAAACTTTGTTGGCAACGCGCCCCTGTGGGTTACATTCTACAGTAATTGTGGTTATATAGTTTTCCCTACCGAAAGTTTGGTCAAGAATTGAAGTAAGATAACGCATCTCAACATCATCTATGGAAGTGATCGACAAACCGTCAAAATCAAGGAATTGTTTGGATACATCAGTCCGATTCTTCACGAAAGTTAAGAAGGTACTGTCCCTATAGTTGTTTATATAATCAATTGGTGATGAATCGGTGTTGTAAGGCGGGTCGATGTATATGACCTTTATCTTTTTCCTGTATTTTGGCGCTAGTGAGTTCAGTGCCTGAAAATTCTCTGACCTGACAAGCCACCCATCAAGTTCCTTGTCAAGGCTTACAAAAGATCCAATAATTTCAAGCTCAAGATCCTTAAAATATCTGGTATCTACAGGCAGCGTCTTGTACAGAATATTTAGCGTTTCATTTGAACTCTCACCGCGAAGAATGATCAAATTTCTGTCAAATTTCTCGGAGACCAGTCCTAAACTTTTCCATTCTTCGAATTGCTTCAAAAAATTAGAATGATTCAGAATTTTCTTTATTATCTCAAGACCTCCATCAACAGTGTCTATACGGTCAAGAGTAATCACGTAGTTGGAGTTTAGCACAAATTTAGGTTTTTTCCAAATCCTTGCCAACTCATCCTCGAATTGGGATACAAAGTCTATGACATTGAATGCAATGTTTTTTAGGATCTTCAGTTGTCCCAGTCTCTTTTCCGAATAGGTGCTTTCATCGTCAAGCATGTAATTCTTCAACCATAGATCAAACTGTTCCTTCAGGAAGCTTTTCGCATCCTTGTTAATAAAGAAATCAATCTCTGTTTGTTTTCTGAAGACATTAAAGATATCGTCGAGCATTTCCTCAGTTAGGAATATATTATTGTTTTTCAAATCTTTCAGAATCTCCGCTAATTTTGTCACTTTCCCATGTGCCGAGTATTCCGGCTTGAAGGTGATAATATTATCGTGAACGTTTTCCAAGTTGAATATAACTACCCTCTTTTCATTTGAGACTTTCCCCTCTATCTGTGACGCATCAAATTTTATCCTGTAATTTATGTTACCGTTAAAGAAATCAAGGTCGATACTTTTCCATAGGTTATCGGTCTTGACGTAGTAAAGCATAGATGTTTTCCAGAAAAGCATAACATCTTGGTTGTTTGTATACACCTTCTCATATGTCCTCGATTTAATAGGCGTATAACTAAAATATATGCTACCAGATTCTGAGAAATATGTTCTGAAAAAAGTATGAAGCTTCTCGAAGAGTTCCTCTCTGAATTCCAAAAATTCCTTGGTCTCCTTTTCGATATCAGATTTCAACGATTTGAGAATCTTTTCAAAGTATGTTGACTTAATTCTCATTAAATTTACAAATCCAGAATTTCCTTCTACTTTAGCACCTATAAAAATATTCTTCAAATCTTGGTAAAATTCGTCTTCGTTTCTGACCATTTTATAACCTCTTTCTAAACTTGACAGATACCATCGACACATCAGATAATAAAATTTGTGAATACATTGTGTAATACCGATCAATCATCTTCTTTATCAAAGTGATAAGACCAAAGTTAGGAAAATAATTTACATTCTTAAAGAATGATAATTCGCTTATACCTTTTATAAGGGAGTTGTCAATTTTAGTAACTTTTACATAGGCTTTTCTAGCATCCTGATTCTTGATCATTGATCTGAAAAAAGAAAACCATCTCTTACCTAGGTCTTTAAGCATTGCAGGAAATTTAAGAAATGTTTTTGCCTCAAGTTTCATAAACCCTCGTTGGCCATCCTCAACAAGAAGTATTTTCCAACACTTAGGTTCGAAGGTCATAAGAACGTAACTAGTGACGCAATAAAAACCATTCGATTAATAGAAAATATACTAATCGGCAAATCCTTCTACGCCACATACAATCATTTAAGTGTAGTTTAATTTGAGTCATAAAGGAAGAAAAGAATTTTTCGCAGACAATTTCCTTAAATATTACGGAAGAAACTTATAATACTCTGAGACACTTGAAAATTTGCTTCTGGCTATTTTTTTCCATATTCAGAGTCATTCGTCAATTTGCGAAGTCCGTTGGAGTTGTGCAGATATAGATTTTACTCTCAAACACTTGTCGGCCTGAGATCAGTATTAGAACTATCCACATTTGGCGATTATTGTAATATTAAAGATGAAACTCATATGACATTGAAACCATTGATCCAATATAACACGAGCATTCAATCTTTCAAGTCAATTATTAACTCTTGGTTCAGATAGATTAGGATAAAAGATTCTATAAAATTTTGGAATTGGGAACGACTTTGAAATCATGTATAATTAATTAGGAGGTTTCGTCCATGTATGGTAATACTGGTATAGTTCTACAAGCATATACGGAACTAGCACTGTGATTTTTAACACAAAATACGGTTGCATAATTTGTGAATAGGCAGGTACAGGTTGTTAGGTTAGTCTCAATTTTGTTACGCGTGAATTATCCTATTGGAATTGTTCCCTTTCATAATAATGAAAAATTCGGTTTTAATGGCCCAGTTGGCGATTTCATGAAAAAAATTGACATAGATCATATCTTTGCTATGCTTACAAAAGACGAAGTTGTGTTTATGCGAAATGTAGCTAAGAACAACACGCACTTTCAAGAGACTGTGCGATATTTTGCAATCTCCCCGGAATAGATGAAGAAGGAATTTCAAAAGCAGGCTAATGAGTGGGAATTATTTATTGGGATTATAAACATAAACCGGAATAAATGTGATCTTCCAAACCTGAATTTCTTTCTACTCCTCGCAATTCCACACCGTGTGTATCGGCATTGTTTGTTCAAATTTCCGTTTACCTGTTCTCCTTGAATTGCTCCCTCCGGGAGAAAATATTGGGCCTGTAGTGAGTCAGATGTTCTGCAAGTAATACTGAACGATGTAAGTGATGTCGGTAGGTAGTATTGAATGCCTAGCGAGCGTCAATGAAAGTATATCAAATGGTGACATGGTAAAGAACCACCCCGCCAGTAAAAGTCGCAATTCTCACTTTTAAGCAATGAATGGGCAACCTTTTTTATCTTTTCTGTGAATTCAGTAAAATGTGTACCTAAATTTGAATCAAACTCACTGCGAAGGCTTTCTTTTCCTATATGAATAACCTGTAACTCATCTTCTACATTGCAAATAATTTCCCTCATCGTATTATTGTCACGCCATTTAGCTCCCCAGATATGAAGTATCATACCATCTGGCATCTCTTTTATTCCCACTGAGATTGTAAACTGTCGTTCACCATGTTTCCACTTGAATGCTATTGATCCTTCCTTGACATATCCAATTCTGCCTTCAAGAGAGGTTTCGAAAATCATTGCTGTAGTTTCAGCTACCGTCTTCATGGCAGATAAATTAAATGGTAATATTGCATCCTGATGGAATTGATCGAATGAGCCCCCGTCTAAATAGAGGTCATCAGTTAGAGGGATTGACACCTCATTTTCATTCGATTCCATTATCAATTCAACGCCCCCTCCATGTTTTCCGAAGGCTGGCCATGATCTAGTGTAATTCCTATTCAAACGGTCGTCAACCGAGTTACCTTCATTGTCTGTGAGCGCAAACACATCAGAATCAAAACTATATCTGTGACGCGGTTTATACGTGAGAGATAGATAATTTGAAGCGAATGAAGCACTCTGAAAACTTTGAGTAGACACAAAAATAACCTCCTTCATTGTCTCTGGTCTGTGGCTGTTGAATCTCACAAAGTATGAATGGTTCGTGAATACCAACTTTTGAATACACCAAGGGTGATATCGATACAATTGCATAGTATCTAATATCATATGAGGTATTTAAAATTGACAATCATTGTAGTGAAAAGATCG
>JAKAYH010000457.1:0-1447 GCA_021826835.1 Thermoplasmata archaeon
AGCTGGCTATTTCCTTCTTGACCAGTTCGTTCCCAGAGAACTGGCCTATCATCTCTTTTAAAATATCCGAAGATGCCATGACTCCTTATCATTTAGTCATAATAATATCTATCTATTTCGACAGTTGTTATTGAGAAATATTCTTGTAAGCTATCGCCTCCAAAGGATTAATATATTCTAATAATCATGAAAAGAACAACTGGATCATTTTAAAGCCCCTATGTGGGTTTCATTTTTTAATTTAAACCAATGTATCATTAATCTTACATATGGGTAGCTAGATAAAAGGGCAAGAAAGACTCCAATTATACTCAACATTAAAAACAGCATGACAAAGAGAAAAATCATTACAATGTGCAGAGTTCTCCATTGTACTGGCTTCTTTTGGAATATCCTTAGTAAAACTAACCAATACAGGAATACAGAAAGTGTAGCCAATACAAGGAGCGTATATTCATCAACAAAAGCTAAAATAAAATTCATATTATTACCAGAAAATTACCATGGCGGCTGTGCATTAGGGTTCCATGCACCATAGTGAAAAATCATTGAAGCTGAACCGGGACCATATGACGTCATCATGGGTTCATATAATCCATTACTTGTAGCATAATTGCTCATGTAAATACCTTCTTCACCATATACTCCAATATTATAGAAGTTATACCGCTGTGTTACATAGCTGAATCCATAGTTAATGTATATTGTTGGACCGTGTTCAACAACGGCATAGGCATATAAAATCGCCATGTTTGCCATGAGTAACGTCAAGGTATAAGGAAGTATTCCGATAGCCTCTGGTTGAATAGAAAGTATTGCACTCTCCTCATATGCTGCTACTGTTCCCAGCATAATTCCAATGGTTGCTACTGAATATACGGCGAGCTGTGGAACATCTACTCTTGTGACTGCGAGTATTGCATTATATCCAGACAGTGACCGGGTATAAAGATGGAAATAATATTCTCCCGGCATAGAATCAGTTGCAATTAGGGGATTATTATGACCATTTTTGTGATTTGTGTTCAGCAAATTTATTTTATCATTAAGTTGAACACTTGATATAATATACATCTTATGCCCTATGAAACTAACGCTAACCTTACCATCATGGAAAAATGATGTTTTATTTCCGCCCATTTCAGAAATAGTCATTGCTGATGAATAGCTATACACAATTTCAAGATGAAGTACTTTATAATTCTCTGATCCGGAAATCATAATCTTGGTATTCGTGAATTTAAGGTTACTTTTTTTTTAGGGAGTATGCTTTTAATGCAGTAGTTGTGGTATTCCCAGTAATCTTATGTGATGGCGTTTGAACCTGTTCAACGGAAGATGCCTGTATTGGGTTTATTGACATTCCTAAGAACAATATCACAATCACTATGGCTGTTATTGATAATAGAGCTTTTCTCAGTTCCATTGTTCGGAATGGGGGGGGGGG
>JAKAYH010000457.1:1457-2963 GCA_021826835.1 Thermoplasmata archaeon
AGGCGTGCTACAATAAATTTTATGAGAAGTTTGTTGAAATATCATATAAGCATCTTCAGCTGGAACTTCTAATCTATTCTCATCATTGATAAAAACTGCAATACAGGAGGAAAAATTTTCCATAGCACCCCAGATCAGTGAATCAATTCATACTATAGCTTGAAAATTTCCCTTTACGATATTAGATCCTGATAACTATCTTAACATAAAGGCTGCTTCTCTCTTAAGGAAATACGGTAACAATTCAGGGTTTCCATGAAGAATGATACTGATCTTACTTTCTGAAAAATGAACCTTTGATAAGAATCTATGAGGGATTGAATGTCGGTCAGGGATGAAAGAACTATCCATGCTGATCCACCTGTATTCAAGTGTGATTCAAGAGAATTCAGGAAAGTTTTAGTCACCTTGAATCCATCTTTTCCGCCATTCCATTGTTCTGATCCTTCAACATCATCCTCAGATGGAAGATAAGGGGGATTGAAAATAATTGAATCATAAGAATCGTCAATCTTTTCAAACAGATCTGAGGGAAGTGTTTCAACTTGTACATGATTGAGCCTTGAATTCATTTCGGTGCAATTCAGTGCCAATGGATTAATATCAACTGCAGTCACTTCAGAACCGAGAGCGGCGCAATAAACAGATAATAATCCTGAGCCGCACCCAATTTCAAGAACTTTTTTTCCTGGAGTTAATGCTTCAAGAAGCAGGTACGTATCTTCAGAAGGGGGATAAACGCCAGGGCATATCCTGTATCTAAATATCATGCCCTTCACAGCTATTTCAAAAACATCACTATTCACAATGTTACAATAAAGTGAAAAACTAATTTAATCTTTTATGCGTCAATGTTCATTCTGAGATTCTGTAAATATTGAACTTTTTAATTTACGGAATAGAGGGATCGGAAAATGATAATAGCAATTCGAAAACAACTCGACAAAACAGTTTAAAGCCTTGAATTTCCAAGAAATTATGATACATTTATTTTCGCTCAGGAAAGTAGTTCGATACCAATATGAATTAGACGCGTGTTTAAATCTCAATGGTCTTTTAATATCTCCCTGTGAGCAAAGTCATAATCAAATTAATTCATTTCAAAAGACTCTGAATATTCCAGATTGATGCAGCATGGAATACACATTTTATCCATCGTTGTTTGGAATTCCCTGAAAAGGCAAACAATAATTAATGACCTTAGTTTACAAATCTGAAACATTTGCAAAGGACTTTAATAATTTCAGAAAAGGCTGATGCCGCGAGGAGGATAGCTTATTTTCTGTCTGAAGGTAATTCAAAACAGAAATCATCAAAGGGTTTAAGTTTCATAGAGTTTCAGAAAGGAGAAGAGGAATATTATGTGGTACCACTCAGTGGTCACATAATTGAGATCGATTTTCCAAAAGAACTTAAGGACTGGAAACCAGAAATCGTAAAGCAACTTATTTCATCAGGAATTGAAAAAAAGGTTAAGAATAAGAGAGCATCTGACAGTCTCATTCA
>JAKAYH010000458.1 GCA_021826835.1 Thermoplasmata archaeon
TATACATGGGAACATATTGATACCGGTATAAATGGTGACAAATACGATTTCTATTGCAGATACATAGATCCAAATGGGGCGGAATGGAAGGGGGAGGCGAGCGATAGGATATTCACCAGTTCTACAGAATCAGTAATGCAGATTACACTATACCAAACGCCGTTAGATGAAGACTTAGAATTTAATTTACCATCATTGGTAGAAGCAAACATAAAAAGATCTGTTTCAGGAAAGGAATTATTAGTGGCCATCGGGGAAATGGCGATAGCGTTGAAACAAGGAATGAGTCATTCGGCATTAGCTCTTTCAACTTATATCATAGAAGGTCTAATAATTATTACAGCTAAAGAAAGAAAAATTTGGAAAGAGCACTGGAAGAAATATTCATTTGGAAAATTGATAAATGAACCAGAAATCCAAGAGATTATACCTTTGGAAGAGCATGACAGGCTATTCGCACTTAACATGCTCAGGATTCCTGGTGTACACTTCAAAGGGGGGAGCTCAATAATTGAAGAGGCCAAAATAGGAAAAGAAATAATTTTGAAATTGGCTGGAACGTGGTTTTCTTACCGCCCTTCTGGTAAAACTGACGATAATGCTGCTTCAACAGCTTCTAATACCTGACAATTAATTGCACTTTATTTGTTGTTTAGGCTAGTCTGATCGAGGTCATCGACCAGGGATTGAAGATCTCCGAAAAAAAGGATCCAATGAATGATTTCATGCTGGCCATCCTTGGAGCAGCTGCCGAGTTTGAACGAGAACTAATATCAGAAAGGCTCAGAGATGGTATGGCAAGGGCAAGGAAAGAGAATAAGAAGATTAGGAAGTCTGTTGTCATGGAACAGAAAGGCATAAAGATTTCAGATCGGCTAAATCTCAAGAATGAAGGGAAATCAATTAGAGAAATATCTCAGATTCTCAAGATCAAGAGGTCAACCGTCCAGAGGTTACTGTCCCAAAAACCTACTCCTCAAAATTGACTAATTTCTTTATATATCACCCCTCCCTCTTTTGGGTGACCCGAAAGGAGTTCTTTGTGGGACATTGAAAAGGAAGTAGTTATCTGGTTATTTAATTAAGTGGATACTCAATCCACATTATTTCCTCCTCCTCATTTCAGCTGAAACCATACCTATTACTGCTGCTGCGATCACGACTCCAATTATGATGTAAAGCTCAGTGCTGGATATCCCAGATGGTGATGATAGCTTTGAAGGTGGTGGGGGTGAAGATGATGTGAACGTTATGCTCTGACTGACATTCTTTCCATTGACCGTTATGCTTCCTGATGATGGAGATACCTTGTAATCTGATATCGAACCTATAGAGTATGAATAGGTTCCATTTGCTGCTGTGAAAGATATTGTGTTAGTTGTTGAAGATAAGGTTGTTCCGTTGAACGTGACTGACCATGATGTTCCGGATGGAAGACCGGTTTCTATAAATGTCACCACATATGTAACCTCAGAGAATGCTACCGATTCACTTACATTTGCACCATTTACGGTGAATGATCCAGAATATGGAGAAGGCGAATAGGTCTTGTCTGAAATTGAAATTGTGTAGGAATACGATCCGTTTGCAAGAGAGAAGAAATAGGATGATCCTGTGATTGTTCCGGAATCATGGTCCGTCATGTTAACATACCATGTCGAACCAGATGGCAATCCGGATTCTGTGAATGTTACGGTATAACTTTCTTGGGCATATTCATCGATTATACTAACGGTACCTGAATAGAAATTAGTTACGTACACAAATCCGTTGGAAGAATCAAAAACTGCTCCATGCGGATTTGATCCCACGCTTATGTTTGCAATTACCTTATTTGTTGTCCCATTGATCACTGAGACACTGTCTGATCCTGAATTGGTAACGTACACAAATCCGTTAGAAGAATCAAAAACTGCTCCAGAAGGACCAAATCCTGCTCCAATCGGTGCTGATCCAACAGATACGTTTGCAATTACCTTGTCTGTTATCCCATTGATTACTGAGACACTGTCTGATCCTGAATTGGTAACGTACACAAATCCGTTGAAAGAATCAAATGCTGCTCCAGATGGCCTTAGACCATTAAGTGTATTCACAAAATTCCCATCTATAAGTGTGTTATTCAAAAGATATAGGGTGCATTTTACGTATCCTGAATTTTTCTGAATGCTGCTCTGAGTGAACCCAGTCATGCTCGTTACGTATCTATTTCCTGAGGTTGCGGAATTGTAATCATGAGTTTCTGATATGAGGAATGATGTTCCTATGAACATAACGGCAATAAGTAAGACAGTTATTTTTAGAATTAAACGCTCCATATAAAAGAAAATGGTTTTGCAGATATAAAATTTCCCAAAATTGGATTTGTTAGTGATTATGAAAAGTTCCTAAAGAGTCCTAGAATTTATCTAAATATGCTGCACCTTTAGCATTAAGGGCAAAATTTTACCAAATAGGAACTAAGGAGTTGTGAATAAATAATATTTCTATTTATACGAGAATTGACTGTCTTCTTATGGCTGAGGTAAAGGGAATTAAAGAAATGGTCAGCAGGACAAGGGAGAAGTATAACAGAATATCCGGTTCATTCAACGAGCTTTCCCGGAGGTTGTGGGCTGCCAATGAGAGTATTTCCATAGGTTACGGTGGAATTGAGATAGTGTCCAGGGCAACAGGCCTCTCACGACCGACGATCCATAAGGGAATAAAGGAGATAGAGGAAAGTCGTTACCCGAAGGACAGGACACGCAGGAGTGGTGGTGGAAGGAAGGATCTCACAGTGAAGAACCCTGATCTTGTCACAAAACTGAGGGAGATGGTTGAGCCGTCCATAGCAGGCAATCCACAGTCATCAATCATCTGGGTCAGTAGAAGCCTACGTCACCTGGAAACAGAAATGAATGCATCAGGATATGCAATAAGTTATGCAAAGATCGGCAATATACTCCATGATGAGG
>JAKAYH010000459.1 GCA_021826835.1 Thermoplasmata archaeon
GGAATGACAGGTATCAGGTAGAAATCGCTTAACCTTAAGCCATTCCTCGAAACTAATCCTAAATTTGGTGGAGAATCAATTATAACGTTTCTATATGCTTTTAATTTGTATCCGAGCTCCCTGACTAATATCTCTTCTACAGAATCCCTACCCTCCGGTTTATTTACAAATTCGTATAATCTCTCTTGTACGTATGCCAGAGAAGGAGAACACGGAAGTAGGTCAAGAGTTCCAGTTTTATCTCTCAGTTTACCAATATCTTTGAAGATCACTTTATCAAAATCAAAGAAACTCTTTTTTTCTATGTAATCCCTAAACAACCTAGTCAAGGTCATATCCTTGTTGTTTTTTTCTCCCCATGCTTCTTCATCTACAAAAGACAATGTCAGATTTATCTGAGGATCAAGATCTATTAGCAATGTCTTTTGCCCATAATAAGATGCCATGTATTCTCCAACTAAACCTGCAATTGTTGTTTTTCCAACTCCCCCTTTCATATTTATAAAACTCAATTTTACCATTTACACATCACCTTGTTAGTAAGTCATTTATCAAACTTGCGTTATACGCTCTTATACCAATAGAACATTGTTCATTATTTAAATTCATTCCACTATAAGTTAGGTTGGCTGAACCCATGTAAAAAAAAGTAGATGTTATTACTGCCTTTTTATGCAGGTTATCTTCAATCTTTAAAGTTATATTCTTGTTGCTTAAGTATTCAGCGAAATTTCTTTCTATCCCCGTATAAGAATCTTTTCGTGTCTTGATCAGTAGTTTCAACATCCTAACTTTGCTGATTTCGAATAGAAAATTCAGGAACGAATTCAATTGTACGTATTTATTATTAGGTATATTAATTGGAAAATCAGTTAAATATGGTGAAATCACCGTGATCTCCCTCTGCTCTAGCAGTATAATTTGTGCTAACATGAAAGGAAGCGAATTACAGCTCAACCCATATAACAGATTGGTCTTTGTCTTCATATATAAATCCCTCCAAACTAGCTAGCTTTTCCCGATATTTCTCTTCAAAGTGACTCTTTGAAATTTCTTTCTTTATCGAACACACATAAAAATTAGCAAGAGTTCGACTAATAGTTTTACCCTGATCTTCCTTTTCTTCACAACCATTTAAATATAAACAATCAGGACACCCATCAGGGCATTGAATTATGTGCTTAAAATCTGGATCATCTGCTAAATTTATAAGTTTGTCCCCATCACCTTTTGAGATGGCACAGTTGTAATCTTTGCTTACTTCTTTTGCTTTTCTTTCACTTATTCTTCGCAATCTCAGATTATTTATTCTATGATTTACTCCTGAATCGACCATATCGTTTGGTTCTCCCAGTTTGATGTCGATTTGATTGGTCCGACATGTGCTGAATCTTTCAAGTGATTTCATAATCTCTGTAGGATCAATATTGATCCTTTCTATGAACGAGTCTATTATGCCTGTATCAGTGTCATTTTCCTCAAAAACGTAAATTGAATTTCCTTCAATTTTATATTTGAGAAATTCTGTGCTCACTCCAGAAATGAATGATACAGTTTGAAGGTATAGGTGGGAGACACTATGCACATATGAATATAAAATCTCTCCCTCGGTGAATTTTCGATATTTCTCTAAGAACTTTAGATTTTCTAAATCTATACTTTCGAGAGGTTTTATTCTAAACTCAAGAACCGGCATATTTTCTATCTTTTTTGCTAAATTAGGTTCAAATCTGAATTCACTTTTCCTTCTTTTCTCTTTTTCTTCATCTTTGAAAGTTAAAGACACAGATTCCCCTTTAAGAACATATGTAATATTAGCAGTTGTCCTATGTATACCGAAGCTATTATTCTCTTCGTTTTCCTTTTTGTCTAAATATATTTTGGAACTTGGTTCCGAGAAAATTTTGCTATTTTTTAGTTTTCCTCCGCACTTTGGACAATATCTTTCATGATGATCTCCTATATAGAAACAACGAATGCAGGCGTTAAATTCATTATCTTCATCATTGGTCATAGAAATGTCTCTTGTCTTTATTTCTAGAGGAACCATATAATATTTTTTAGGATCATTTCCATCATAAAATAGCCTTTCCATTCGTCCATCTAATTCTACTGTTACTACGGTACGATCTGACTCAAAATGCCAATCTTTCAATGAATATTCGGTACTTACGTAGTATGCATGGTCATCTTTTACGATAGCTGGCAATCTGTGAGGCATATATCTATTAATAAGATCGTGGATAGAAATTGATTCGAGTCTTCCGTCATTATGAGACAATAGAATACTCTCTCCCCTTCCAAAAAAGTTCTCAGGCACAATATATTTTGGGTATAAATCCATAAGGCTACTCTTATTCGCAGTTTCGTCTTCAGTTTTAATGGACAATGTATACAAGAACCAACTGTTGTATAGGTACTTTATAATACTCAAAGAGTCCCAAACATCATAGATTTTCTGCAACCATTTGAGACTTGAGATTTCTTTGCCCAAGGAGTACAATCTCTCTAAATCTTGGGAAATATTGTGTCCTTCTAAAGTTATTATCAAAGGAAGTATTTCATTTAAAATTCTTTCTGTATTTTTATCTGGGTTTAAATAGTAGTTTATGTCTACAATTATGTCGTTTAAGGGCTTTAATTGAATTCTTTCTATTTTGTTCTTTTCCTTAAATATTACTTCAATACTATTAAGATTCTTGAGAAATTCGTGAAGTTTTTCATTAATTTTCTCGTCTAACTTGACTTCCAGAAGTCCAGTTACCCTCGATCTTATTGAATCAAAGGGAGACTCAGCGCCTGAAAAACCATCTATTATACGCCTCTTTTCATCTTCCCTTGATTTATATTGTTTTTCAATTATTTTACCGACTTCTTTTCGTTTATAACTTACGTCTAAAAGTCTTCCCGCAGTGTTGTCTTTCATAAATATTTTGAAATTTTCTGCTGTGTTTTT
>JAKAYH010000460.1 GCA_021826835.1 Thermoplasmata archaeon
ATTGAAAACTATTTTTCCAGAATCTCCTGGTTGGCCACCACCGCTTGCATAAAAAACCGTTTTGTCTAGTATTACTCCATTTTCTCTTATTTCAGTAATTCTTGAATCACACTCTCTGAGGTATGCATCGTTAAGATAGAGTTTTTCTGTCATAATTTAGTATGGATTAATCCTATTTTAGCCTTAACCGATTGGGATTTCAACCAATCAAATTGATTGATTTCTTTATCAATTTCCCGGAAAATCCTCATAGGATAAATGTTCGCTTAACCCAATTTTCATTATTTCTTAAACACAGTAAAACCAAAGCTTTTAAAATATCGATCAGAGAAAAGCTTTGAAACTTAACAAAATTAACTATTTGATAACCATTTGAGTCTCCATATCAAACATGAAAATTTATTTTCCAGGTACTTTCCAATAATTATTAAAAACAATTATGCATTACCTCAGTACGAAGAGTTTCATTGACAGATCCTTTGAGTATATAGTTGGCATATTTGCCATAATATTTCCACTGCTTCCGGCTTACATAATTTCCAGGATGGTTGCAAGAAGTAAATATGCATACGGATTTATTCCAGTTAACGTTGCCCTTTCATTTGGAATATTCTATGCTATAGGGTTATTTTACAGGATGAACAGTACTAGGTTCCTTTACTATGGGTTGATACCATTTTCCTTCGTGTTAATACCTATCATGCTTTATCTGATGATACTAAGGCGAAAAAGTCGTTTTTCAGTGGGCAAATGGTCCGTCTACCAGGCACTGAAACATCATAAGGCAATTTACATCTCCTCGATTATTTTCTATACTTTTTCCATATTTTTTCTGGAATCATACAGCTTTGCAATACCGGCCAGCGTTTCAAACGATATTTTTTACATTTTCACAGGTGCCCTAACGGCCTATTATCTCATAGTGGGATTCGGCATAGCTGGGGTTGGTATGGAGATCAAAAGGAAAAGAAAATCACTGGAGAATGTTTCAGATCATAGGTGACTTTGGTTTGCTTTCATCTGTATAATTCTTCTGCTGAGGCCTATAGTGACCACAAAGTTAGGTTCATCAACTATCTCCCTTATAGATAGATTTCCCGCAACGCTCAACAATATGTAGGCTTCTTCCTCCTCAAATCCGAATTGAGCCATATATGAGATCATTGATTCAGCCGCCTCAACTGAAGCATCGTGAAGATTATCTCTGATACCCGATGTGAAAACAAATTCTCCATGGGTCTCTTCATAGGAATATATTACAGGCGTTTTGACGTGTTTCTTCAATATCCTGAACCTTACATCTAATTCTGCACTTGTTTCAATTGCAGTACCGCAAATTTCGCCATCTCCCTGATGTCCGTGGGGATCTCCAAATGAGACCATTGCGCCTTCGACATTTACAGGAAGAATTATCTTGCTACCCTTTCGAATCATCCTGTTATCCATGTTGCCACCAAAGTGCTGTGGCGGTATCATTCCATATTTCCCCTCTGAAGGAGAAGTGCCTATAACACCAAGAAATGGAATATCCGGTATTTCGATATTATTCAGGAAATTCTCATCGTTGCACTTCCAAAAATTTCCATTTTTGCTCCAGCTTACAATCTTCTCTTTATATTTATTCTTCAGCAAACCAAAATCATCAATTATGGCACTCCAGCCCTCATTTCCAGACTTTATGTCAATAATTTCAATCTCTATTGAGTTTCCAGGCTGAGCTCCAACAACGTAAACTGGTCCAACAGCACCATCGAAGAGAGATGAATCTATTTTACCGAGCTCAGAGGAACTCATTCCTTTTTTTATTTGATTTATGGACGAATCTGGGACAATTATTTTGACCGACTCTCCCTCCTTAACCTTGGCAATTGGGGCGTTTGATGGTGTCCAGTTAAAATGAAGATTTTTTCTCAGATTTCCGTCAATCACAAATATTCATGGGAAATTTTGTTATAATAATTATGCCTTTCTTCGATTGATTTCTGTACATCTCAATGAGGGTTTTTAAAGATTAATTCATACTTTCTATGAATAATACTGGCAATTTTACAGATCCGGGTTATTTTTGTAATGCCGGAAACATTTAGAGGGACACTCTTCAACATATTAAAGAAAGAAGAATTTAACATTCACACGTAATATGTTATCTCATTCATAAAAGCAGGACAGTGATCTTCAATAAGTTTGTTATCGTATAGATTTAGATTACAAGAATATTCAAATCATATGATATTCTGATTTCAAGAAAAGATCTCCATGATATGCCAAACCAGTCAATGTTTTTAAGTGCCATGATGGCACAGTTCAAATTATTACTCGAAATCAATCGCGTAATATATATACGATAAATTATTAATCTTAGTATGAACGGGAAAACATTAGTGGAATTCTCGTTTCCGAAAATTATGTTAGTGGCTGGATTTGCAGGTTCAATTTACTATAATCGAGATGTTAACAATGATAAGCTACAGACACCTGGATTGTGGTATTATGTTGATGAATATGGTTTGAAGAATTGCGGTTCATATTCATTGGCATTATACAAGGGTGATTTACAGTGAGATCCCTATTGCCTTTAAAATTCAGAATAATAATCGTTATTTTCATTCTCCCAATGATAATTGTGAGTTTAGTTTCTTTGTTAACTCCAT
The DNA here is from genome assembly GCA_021826835.1 of Thermoplasmata archaeon. The sequence goes on from JAKAYH010000460.1 coordinate 2,652, forward strand.
ATAATTTAATTTCAAACAACGTATTATTATGTATGAGTGTAATCTCTTTGTTTTTTGCGAGTGGCATTTCGCTTTACGAAGAGCACCAAATAATTAAGAATGCAAATAACAACAATAAATCGAAGAACGACCATTAATTATTTAAATCAACAATATTTTTTAACATAATATTTAGTCGAACACTTTAGACCCTTCTCTCTGATCTATATGAATCATGCATCCTCCCTTATATGCTAGCCCTATGAACTTCTTGAATTATAATGGCTGACCTCTTCGGAGATGTAGACACATTTTCAAACCT
>JAKAYH010000461.1 GCA_021826835.1 Thermoplasmata archaeon
ACATATTTCTGATCTTCTTGATAAACATGATATTGTGGAACTCAAAAATTATCTCATGTGGAACCTGTTGAGATTTGTTTCCCCATTCCTTCATTCAGAGGCAGAGGATGAAAATTTTGATTTCTTTGGAAAAAAGTTGATGGGAAAGTTAAAAAAAGAGAAAAGATGGAAAAATACCGTCAGAATAATAGATGGTTGCATGGGTGAAGCTCTTGGTGAAATATTTGTTCACAGGCATTTCGGAAACGAAGCCAGAGAGAGGGCTAACATAATGGTTACTGATATTATTGAAACTTTTAGGGACAGGCTTTCAAATCTCCCATGGATAGGTGAAGAAACCAGGAAGAAAGCATTGTTAAAGTTCTCAAAATTCAGGGCGAAAATAGGATATCCAGACAAATTTAGAAATTATGATTCCCTGGTGATAAAAAATGATGATTACGTTGGGAACATATTCAGAGCTATACAATTTGAACTCAACAGACAGATGTCCAGGGTTGGTAGCAATGTAGATCGTAACGAATGGTATATGAGTCCTCCAACTGTTAACGCATATTTTTCACCAACTGATAATGAGATCGTTTTTCCGGCTGGGATTCTTCAACCTCCCGGTTTCGATCCTGAAATGGATGATGCGATTAATTATGGATCAATGGGTGCTGTTATTGGACATGAAATAACACATGGTTTTGATGATCAGGGCAGACTATACGACGAGAACGGAAATATGCAGAATTGGTGGTCGGACACAGACAAGGAAATGTTTACAAAACTTGCAAATGAAATAGAAGTATTATACAGTAGTCTTGAACCTCTGCCAGGAATGAAGGTAAATGGAAAACTTACTTTGGGTGAAAATATTGCAGATATTGGTGGTTTAAGCATAGCCTATGAAGCACTTCAAAGAAAATTCAATAGAGATGGAAGACCCGGTCTAATAGATGGTTTAGCACCAGAACAGAGATTCTTCATATCATTTTCACAACTCTGGAAGAATAATATAAGAAATGAATATGTGAAACTTTTAATCACCAGTGATCCACACTCCCCCGATATGTTCAGAGGGTCTATCCCCGCATACATGCACGAGGAATTCTGGAGTGCATTCAACTGCTCATATGTTGGAGAAGAAAATACAAAGTTTAAAAGAATTAATATCTGGTAAGAAACGCTTTTTCCCATGGATTAACATATTTCCAATTTTCAAAAAATAGAACAAAACTGGATATGGGGCTGATCGGATTCGAACCAATGACCACCTGGTTATGAGCCAGGCGCTCTACCTAGCTAAGCTACAGCCCCAATTATTTTCTGAATATGACTAACAATTTTAAACTTTCTGCTTGTGCTTACGAATTTAAAGAAGTGAAATCAGGTGTTGATTTAATTTTGAAATGGTTAAAATGTGATAATTTTGTTCAAATGGCTAAGGTTTTCTCATATTGCTTTTCAGCAAGTTCCCTGACCTGATTTGAAGCTGAAACATCATATATCCCTATAAAGAATATATCCGTATTGTTAAGTATCTCAAGGATTGCCTCTCCACCAAAAGTCTGTGTGTTTCCAGATTCAGCGTTAATATTATCAAACTGTTCGTTAGAAACGATAATAGTAAATTTCATTGTTTTTGATGTTCCAATCACTATACAATTTTTAATATCACGAGCTTTAGTCTTAACATATGGTATAGCCTGAGCCCCTGACAGATTCGAAGTTTCCAGCAGGAATTCTCTCCCCTGTTCTTTGTAGCTTACTATATTTAATAATTCAGGTATCCTATCAACAAGATGCCTCTTTATAATATGTTCAGGAGTGAGAGAGAAGTTTTCACCTTTAAATTTATCAAAAAATGGGTAATTTGTCTCCACATCCCAAGAAAGTTCCAGAGAAGTGCCTGTCGAAATAGTTCTGAAACTTGCCTTCAGCGCCATTTTAATTTCATCAGCTGCTGAATTAGCATTATAAATAATGTCACCGCCTTTTTTTGTAGGGCCGTCTAAAACTCCATAAAAAGTAATTCCCTTAGACTGATCAACATGAGGATTAAAGCAGATATCCCACTTTTCATCGGTTATTTTCTTCAGAACTGTAACATGACCAGTCGGGTTAAAAAAAAGCCAGGGGTTGGATACCAACTCAGTTACTACAGGAGGTGGCATGGGAAAACTTATGCTAGTAGAAAATGAATACTTCATTTTTGAATATATAATTGTAATATAAATACTTTATAAATTTTCAAGATAGTGTATTGAATCTGCTGTAAAATTAAAGATGCCCTGCACAATTCAGATTTGAAGAGGTGAAAATATGCAGGGCCAATCAGGAGTAATGAAAGAAATAATAAGTAGTTTTCTTCAGGAAAGTAAAGATGGAAAGAAAAAACTGTTGGAATGGTTTCTCAACAATGTCATGGAAGAGGAGAGCAATGAGGATAGGTGCAATCCCATCTGATCAGTCTCTTTTGAGGCTTTTTGTGACAATAATGACGGATATAAACGAGGAATGGATCACTGAAAGAAAGTATATGGCCTGGAGGTAGATTAGGGTTTTTAAGGGGCCCTTTCGAATTTACAGCAAATCATGTACGGTATCTATTTTGAATTGCGCAGGGAAAATAATGTAAACATGAATATTATTACCAAACATGTTTGATGAAAAAAAATTACACAGGATTCCAATACAGATGAGATTTGGAGATTTGGATGGATTAAACCATGTTAATAATGCCAACCATCTGACATATTTCGAACTTGGAAGAATTGCTTTTTTCAGAGAAGTTCTTAACGGATTCGATTCAAATGAAGTTCAATTTGTAGTAAAATACACTGAAATAGATTTTAAGGCACCACTCCATTTTGAAGATCATCCAGAAATTGTTTCATGGATTTCTGAAACGGGTAAAACACACTGTGTTTTTTCACATGAAGT
>JAKAYH010000462.1 GCA_021826835.1 Thermoplasmata archaeon
ATCTGCAGACATCCCATGCCTATCATTTCAAGATTGCACTTCAGAGGCTATAGCATCTTAATTTTAGCATTGTGGAATCATATCTGAGGAAATGGATATCATGGGCATACAGATCAAAGATGCATGATATAATCAAACTTGGAAAGACCATTAAGAGACATATGGATGGCATAATTGAAGCCATAAAATCTGGAATAAATTCAGATGTTGTTGAAGAATTGAACAATAAGATACGTACTGCATTTAAGCGTTCATATGGATTCAAGACAAAGGAATACAGAGATACTATCATATATATGGTGGCAGGAGGATTGAGGTTACCCCCAGAATGTTAAAGAGATCCATTCTTAGCTGTTCGTTGTCTTTTAGATAGCAAGATTAATATTTCCGCCATAACAATGAGATGAGTAATAGAGGTAAACTCATTATGAGATAATTTAATAACAATAATAATATAAACTCTTAGGTTAATTATGTCTGCAAGTTATACATCCGGTTTTCAAACACCTATAACCATAAAGGAAGCGATAGAAAAAATCAAGCAACGAAAATACCTATTACCGATGATACAAAGGGAGTTTGTTTGGGACGATGAACAAATAATAAATCTTTTTGACTCCCTATTGAGAGGATATCCTATCGGATCATTCCTTTTTTGGGATGCCCATGAAGAAAGTATATCTAAATATCAGTTTTATGAGTTTGTTTCGAGTTTTTCGGACAAACAAGATATAAACAACCCGAAAGCATCTGTCACAGATGAAAAACAAATTACCTGTGTCCTAGATGGACAACAAAGACTATCAGCTTTGTATATTGGCTTACTTGGTTCTTATACTAAGAAAATTCCAAAGAAAAGGTGGGATAATCCAGATAATTTTGAGTTAAAACACTTATTTGTAAACCTTTTGCAGCCGATAAAAAACCATGAAGAAACTGGTTTATTATTCGATTTTAGGTTCTTAACAGACCAAGAATCTAAAAAAGTGAATGAGGATACATCTTGGTTTAGAGTTAGTGATATTTTCAAATTTAAAGAACCATACGAATTATCTAATTATCTTATCGAAAAGGGCATTTCCAAATACGACACCGAAAAAGCTAAGTTTGCAAGCCAAACATTATACAAATTATTCGATGTGATTCATAAAGATGGAGTCATTAACTTCTACATGGAGAAAGATCAAGATCTTGATAAAGTTTTGAATATCTTTGTAAGAATAAACAGCTCTGGTTCTCCATTAGACTATTCCGATCTTCTGCTTTCAATTGCTTCAGCGCAGTGGAAAACTATGAGCGCAAGAGATGAAATCATAGACTTTGTGAAAGAGATCAATAATATAGGGGATGGATTTAAATTCAGCAAAGATTTTGTGCTAAAATCGTGTCTTGTTTTATCTGATATCGATAATATAGCTTTTAAGGTTGAAAATTTTAACAGGAAAAATATGGGGGAAATAGAGAAGAAATGGGATGAGATAAAAAGTGCTATTAGGTTAACGGTAGAACTTGTTTCCAGTTTAGGTTATAATTTCAATACATTATCATCAAATAATGCGATTATTCCAATAACTTATTATATTATGAAGATTAATTCTCCAAAGAATTTTGTAACTTCAAAGAAATATTCAAATGACAGAAAGTTAATTAAAAAATGGCTTGCAACTTCCCTTCTAATGCGTACGTTCAGTGGTCAACCCGACAATGTTTTAAGACCTATAAGAGAAATTGTGAAAAACAATGTTACAAATTTTCCGTTTGAAGAAATTCAAGAAAAACTCAGAGGAACTCAAAAATCTCTTACTGTCACTGATGAGGATTTAGAGGGAATATTATCAACCATAGAATACGGTAAGCCTTATGTCTTCTCTACCTTAGCCTTGCTCTATCCTACGTTTGACTTTAGAAATAAATTTCACATAGACCACATTTTTCCACAGGATATGTTTAAAAAGAGGAGATTTAAGGAATATAAAATTCCAGAGGATAAGTGGCAAGATTATATTAGAGAATCCAAGTTACTTGGAAATCTTCAACTTTTGGAAGGAACTACAAACGAAGAAAAATCATCCGAAGATCCAAAAAAGTGGGTAAAGGAAAATTACAGTGAACGGGAAAGGAAAGAATACTTCGAAAAGAACCTTATTCCAATTAACTCCGATCTCGATTTTTCTAAATTCCTAGACTTTATTACTGAGAGGAAAAAGCTTATCCGAGAGAGGTTGAAAGAAGAAATCGGCATATCGTAGTAAGATTGCCACGAGTAGGTCCTTCATCATAACGCTATACCTTTTTCAATTTCCCGAATAAAGCAAATTGTAACTTCCGTCTTTAAATTTATTGAGTGAATAGGATAAACATACTACCATTCATACTTACTTGGTTCTTGTGATCATTAATTGACAACGGACTGGTAATAGTCTGAAACTATTTAAAAGGCGTAATAATATCCCTGATTTTGTGTAAAAACATGAAATGAAACAATCAACAAAGCGCAAATTTTCATAGAAGGACACCATGGCTCAAATCCCGCTTTTCGTTAAAATCTGTAACAATCTCGGCGAATCAAAAGGAAATAAGACGAAAATGGAAATCGACTATTTGCATCAGTAATCTAAGGTCAAGGCACCTTTAATATCGTAACAAATTCCGCGCTACGCAAATTATTTAAATCATTAGTTATATGTATAATTGGTTAAGCTGAAATGTCTAATATTTTAATAACTGGTGGAGAAGGGGTTTTGGGTTCATCATTGGCAAATTTCTTTTTAAAGTCTAATAATGAAGTTACGCTAATTGATTTTGTAAGGAAGGAAGAATGTACCCGTCTGAAGTCGTTTGGTATATTGGATCAGGTGGATTATATCTGGAAATCTTCATTAGATATCAGCGTTCAGGATATTGAAAAAATAGACATG
>JAKAYH010000463.1 GCA_021826835.1 Thermoplasmata archaeon
TGTTCCCTCAGTGATATAAAATCGCTTTTTCCAGGCCTGCTTTGATGAGCCAGAATCACCACTCTGGATGATTTCAGATCATTGATTGTCCTCACATGAGATTTCAGCCTCGATTCGCTGAGAATTTCCCCTGTTATTGGGTGAATTGGAGAATTCAGATCAAGTCTTAACAATACGGTTTTACCTTTCAAATCAAAACTGTCGAGCGTAAAAAACTTCCCCGAATCTTCAGCCATATTTTTGGGTATGCTTTGCAACTTATATGCTTTTTGCGATTGCACTGAATCCTTACAATTTATTATCTAACCTTGTTACTGTAATCTAATTGCGTCAGGTTACGGTTTCCGTTAACCATGTTAACATCCACCTTTGGAAGTTATCATCTGTCTGATGCTTAAACTTCTTGGATATAACCTCATACCCTCTATCCCGTTCCATTTAAGTTCAGGGATTGCCTTTTTTATTATGTTATACGAGGCATTGAGATCTGCATGTATCAGTTTACCATTTGCAGATTGGAATACGTGTATTGTTTCACACAGTTCTGGACAATTCGCGAAAAGAATTATGATACAGTTCCTGCCGTTTCACCTCCCTTTCGTTCTTTCATATTTCTTTCCCTCCTTAATATTCCTGCCTTCTCAATCTTCGATTCCCTTATCCTGAGAAGTTCCTCAGGATTACCTCTGTAATATTGTATGGGTGTGAGATAGTTCAGTGATGAATGTCTCCGGTTACCGTTGTAGTATTCAATGATTCTGGACATTTCACATATTCCCCGTTTATAATCTGTCAGTATTACAGGTACAGGGGATTCCCGTATTGTTTTGTTAGCCCTTTCAACTATTCCATTCTGTTCAGGTGTATGTGGTCGTATGAGCTTCTGTGTGAGATTGTTCTGCTTAAGCACCATTCTGAATTCCATGGCGATGAATGATGATCCGTTATCTGATTGTATTACGGGTTCTGCAATTGAATCTTTCCTCAATTTCTCTATTCCTGCCTGTGCTTCCATACTTACAGAATCTCCATCCATTGATGTGAGAAGATTATGGTGAACAATGTATCTGGAATACTCATCAATGAAAATAACAGGGTAGAAGAACCTGTTCCTGATCTTCACATACATTATATCGGTCTGCCGCTTTTCATCAGGGAATTTTGCATGTTCAGGCCTTGTGGATTCCCATACTGGATGTTTCCATGGTTTTATGAGATCATGCTTTTTCAGTATCCTGTATACTGTGGACGGTGAAAGATATGCAATATCTTTGTCTATGAGGGTATATGCAATCTCCCTGAACGACATCCCTGGATGTCCACGCTTGAATCCCATCACGATCAATTCCTCATCATTTCTTATGGTCATGGTGTTGAACCTTCTTTCAAACATGGAAGAGAATGACAGCTGTGAATAGTACCGGGACCTGGATATTCCAGGAATGGAAAGTATCCTTGATACGGAATATCCGGCTCTTTCAACTGTGTTCATTATAGTTCTATGGATATCATAAAAGAGGGATCTCATATCCATCCTCTCCTAAGCAAGCGATCTCCAATCTTTTTTTTTGATCTCCATGTTTTCCGATACAACATCAGCAATGGTTGCCTTGAGTCTTGCAATCTCACTATCCTTTTCATTCCTTATTCTATTTTCATCGATCTTTCTTCCCCGATTCTCAAATATTTCGGGTGCACTGTTCAGGAGCTGATCCTTCTTGTAGTAGAATCTTGCTGCCTTGAGATCATATTTCCTGCAAAGATCAGATACCGATATGGTACCGCTCATTCCTTCTAGGACTATTTTCAGTTTTTCCTCAGGTGTGTATACCCGGTTTGCTGTCATTTATAAGGCAATAAACAACATGGATCATAATTAATTTCGTATTTTGTCCAGAACTGTGTGAAACATTTCAGATTCAAAACTTCCTCTGCTTTCATTGTTGATAAAATATACTATGCTGTATTATAATGTTATCTGTTTTATTGGCTATAATACAATTTATGAATCAGACTATGCAAATCAGAGATCCGGACATAAATATATGTTCCTGTATGAAACAAGCGATTATTACTATCCATGGATAACAGGACCAGTGTCTCAGTGTTCTTCTCTTGGAGTCACAGGCATACTTTCTAATGGCAACACTATTAATATTATACCTGTAGAAGAGTGGTTTGCTGCAGTGCCATGATTGCCTACATTATATGCACAGTACGTTTCAGATTGCTGTAATGGCTTTGGTACTGGTCAGTGGAAATATGTCGGTTTAATCACTAACATAATAATACTTAATTCTCTCTACTTTACATAGCATTCTTCCAGCATATCCGTTTTATCTAACTCCTTAATACTCGTTTCATATATTTTATATATTTTATTCGGTTTAGTTTAAGATGTACTCCCGGTATCTAATCCATATTTCGCGCGAATCAATTGAAAATTGGAAAACAAATGCGGATTTCAACTTAGATAAGAGCTCACGCAAAAAAGAACACACAAAAACCATTAAAATCCCATTTTTTGAATCTTGTGATAAAACAGCTGGCAGTAAAGATAAAGATGCAGGCACTTTGTTTAACATAAGAAAAAATTTTAGAACTTTGCCTATTGCCTGCAGTGGCAATTTTCCCCCTATCATTGATACATTGTGTTTGAAAGCTAGAGAATGATGTAAATGGTTTTTAGAAACTACTCGACTGCTAAAGGATTGGGATTCGCCGTTGCTTTCGTCATTTTTATCATAATACTTGGGATTACCTTTACCCCATTGCTCCACGTTTTAGAAAGGGGGACTTCTAAAGCAACATTCGGATTCCCGTCTACTTCTGAAATTTCAAGTGCCTCAGGAGTTAACGCTACCTTTGAGGAACAGGGGAACCCAATGCCAACCAATGGGGTAAAGGTAATCCCAAG
>JAKAYH010000464.1 GCA_021826835.1 Thermoplasmata archaeon
AATTAATGAAATCAGAGAAGAAATAATATCCAGAAAACTTCTATTTCTTTCTGAAGAGGTGTACAGGCAAAATGCACCGCTTCAGTATCTTTTACTCGCCCTGGCAAAAAACAATCCTTTTCTTACGGAAGTGTCTGAATTTGCCTACAAGTTTGATGAGAAAAAATTCTCTGTTTTTATTCAATCTAACATAATCGACAAAATTAACGGGAGCGATAACGACAAAATAACTTATATAGAGAAAAATTTTGAAAGTATCAGAGAAGTTTGCCAAAATTATTTGAGGAATGATGTTTCCTGAAAAATTTGAAATTTTTCCGGATTTTTCAATATTTTTAATCATTAAGTTATGCTTCCAATCAAATTAATAATTCAAAGGATCAAATAATTCAGGAATATATACTAAGAACTGCCTTCAGATTCCTTATGGCATTATTCAAAGGATATGGAACAGGATTATCATTTTCTATGGCCTTAACAAAACCAGATATCTCTTGATCTATCACATCCGCTTCATCAATATTCTGAATATGTCCATTTATTACAGGCTTTCCAAAGGCCGTTCTAATATGTTTGCTTCGAATATTTGAATCATATATACTTCCATCAGTACCTACAATTTCATAGGCCGGAAGTGCAGGGGCAAACTTATAAGCCCAAGAATAAAAAAATATTCCCTTTGCACCGGATTTGAATGAAAACAGCGCAGACGATGTATCCTCTCCCTGAAGGTTCAAATTTCCCTTGTATTTCATTGAATGTATGTTATCATACTCACCACCTATATTGAGAAAAGCCTCCAGATAGTGGATTCCCCCATCAATCAATGCCCCTCCACCCATCTCCTTTTCCCTGGTTCTCCATCCAGGTTCCTGAAAATATCTTTGGTCTCTGGTAATAATCGTATGTACTTTTCCAATCTTTCCCTCACTGATACTTTTTATGGCAAATTGAAGAGATCGATCAAAATAATACTGCTCGGCAACCATCAGTTTAACATTATTTTTTTGTGCCTCATCAATCATTATATCTGCTTCTTCAAGGGTAGTTGCAATGGGTTTTTCCACGAGAACATGTTTTCCTCGCTTTATGGCATATACTGCAATATCTTTATGAAAATTATGAGGCATTACAATATCTATTATATCATAATCCCAATTCAGAGCATTTTCCATATTGGAAAAGGTCCTTTTAACGCCGAATTTACTTTCATATTCCTTGAGCACATTCTCGTTTCTTGAAAAAACAGAAAAATCGTAACCCAGCCTCTGGTAACTTTCAGCATGAGCGAATCCAAAGCCATTCCCACCGAGCAAAAGGATATTCATACTCACACATGGGATTCATTTTCATTAATTGTTCCTTAGACACTCAAAATAGTAATAAAAAAATAATTTAAGAGTGGATGGTATCCCCTTTCAGAGAGATATCTGTAGATGTGGAGATCCCGTAGCGGTGCACCGTTTTTGAGGAACAGTGAAAAGTATTATGTTTCAACTTCTCTGTTTTTTTTCGCAAGTGGTCTCTATGGTATTTTTATAAATATCTTCTTCTTCGTGACCCAGAACCTTGAAAGCGTCATTTTTTATCAGACTGCATTCCAGGCCTCCCAAACACTTTTCTTCGTTCTGGGCACATATGCAATGGGATTCATTAGTGCAAAATACATGTATGTTGCTGGAAATATTCTCAGAGCTGCAACACTTATTCTTCTATTTTTTATTCCGCTGTTGTCAGCAAACGCTATCCTGTTTGGTCTTATATTCGGTATAAGTTCAGGTTTATTCTGGGGAGGTAACGCAACCTTTTCACTTGAAATATCCAGAAGTACAAACCGATACACATTTCTATCAATAAATTCGGCTATTTCCAGCATGGCTGCCCTGTTATCCCCAACAATTGGTGGCTTTTTAATTTCTGCGTCGTCCTCCGGGGGCCTTAACAGATATGTTCTTGACTTTTCACTCTCTTCTATTCTCCTGATACTTTCCTCGATTGCATCCATGTTTATAACTCAAAAAGGGGAAATTGGTGGAACTTTCCATATAAGGGAAACGATCATAAGGGAAGACGGCTACAGGAAGTTCCGGCTATTCTTCTTTTTCTCTTCAATACTTTCTACGGTGATGAGTACGCTTATGCCGATTTACATTTACTATGTGACCAAAAATTACATAATTACAGGAATTTATGGATCACTGGTGGCAGCAACTGGCTTCATTTCAAACATACTTGCTCCTAAGTATATGGCCAGATTGAGAAAGGAAGCAATTAAAATACTGATAATTCTCATATTCTGGTCCACACTGTTCCTCTTAAAGGGGCAATTCGTTACTGAAATTGTGTTTATCGGTTCTCTCCTCATTCTTTTCTTTTTAACTCCGATTTCAAATTTAGGTATGGGAGAATTCATGAAATATCTGGATCATTTTAAAAAAACCAGACATTTCTGGATAAACAGGGAATACTATCTGGTTTCCGGAAGAATTCTCTCTTTCTTTTCCATACTTTTCCTGGTGGACTCAATGTCAATTTATGCTTCTTTATCCATGATGCCATTGTTCTCTCTTTCGTTGCTTGGGCTAATTCCGGTTTTAAAGAAGGCCGATAATTAAACGCTTGATCTTATATCATGCCACATTGTAAGGAAGGATCAATCAACACTGGCAATATAGAACCTGTATTTTCTTCTTGGCACTTCTGTAACTGGTATTTAAAAAAGCGGACTCGGGATAAATAAATGAAAGAATCTCTGGCATAACGAAAATCTAACTAAATTTGAGTAAAGTAGATATCACTGAGGCATTGTGCTGACAACGTTTATTATTATTTTTGTCATAGATTATCATGATCAGTTCTGTGTGCTTTCTGCCTAACACTCCGACACTTATAGGCAATCTCGGCATCAGAAACGAGA
>JAKAYH010000465.1 GCA_021826835.1 Thermoplasmata archaeon
AAATGAATCTCAGTGATTTCACCAATGAAGAACTCATAAATATTGCAATATTCAAGGAAATTTCTAAGAATCTTAATGAACCATCGGAACTCTTCAGCACTATTTTTCATGTTAAAAATAGGCTGGGTTTACCCGATGATTTTATGCCAGGAAAATTTATCACGCTTGGAGAAAGACCAGAAGTATTCAACGGAAAATTGTTACTATCTTCATCTTATATTAAAAACGTCAAGGCTTTTTATTTTTTCTCGCCCATAAGAGAGGCGACGATTTATGTCCCATTTGCTATTTATCCGTCAGTATCCAGTCTGAATGTTAAAGAATCTGAAGAATTTATTACAGATAAAATTAGAAAATCATTTGCTGATTTTCAAAAGACAGATAGTTTTGAACGCTATTCAAGGTTTAGAGCACTGAAAAACTTCTGTAACAAATTGAAAATGAAGAAGACTGGAATTATTCAGGAAAACTTTCTTACGGCTAATGAGATAGAAGAGGGTTTGTCTTCAGGATATATTATGAAAATTGAAAATAGTTATTGCTTCAAGGAAGGATTCGGTATGAACAATCTAAACGAATATATGGATAGAAGAAGAAATGCTATTATGAGCGTAGGAAGGGAATGGATGGGAATTAAACCAAATTAAGAAAGTTGCAAAAACAGAAATAGTCATTTATAATAACAGAACAATATGAGGAAAAAACTGCTTTATACCGGTGGCATTGTTCTATTGATCGGTATTATCCTAGTAGTTGCCTCCCTATTGATCACCGCTGACAGTGTCAAGACTTATAATACATTCTCACTATATGGAAAGACAAGCAACGAATGGGTTTCATCAGAGATCAATATATCTTCGCAATCACAATTGATAACCACAGGAAATTCTATGTATGTGGTAAATGCAAACTTTCTTCCACAGATAAACCAGTCGAACGCAAATCAGATAGGTCTCAAATTCAATATTAACGAATCAATTGGAACCGGAGATGTTGTTTCTACTTATACTGTAAATCCTGGCAGTTATTATGTGATTTATTTTAATGCGACGAGTCAGCATTACCAATTTCAGATCACAAATAACCTGAACACAGTCATTATTTTAGGACTGTTTCTGATTGTTGGTGGAGTCATGGTTGTGGCCGGAATAATTGTGTCAATAATAGGTGCAGTTTTAAAACCAAAAAACCCATCAAAAAATGAACTGGATGATGTTTTATATGGAAATAGGGATAACAATGAACCGGGCAATAAAACCTAAAATAATTTGCATGGAAAAAATTTGAAAACCAAAATTATTTTGTCGAACATAAACGGTGTCGGAATACCCCCTTCTTTTCAAATACTTAGTCAAAATTCTTTACTTAAAGTAAAGCTAATATAGACACAACTACATGCATTGCGCATGGCTAAAAAAGTCACGATTAGTTCAAAGGGGCAGATCACACTTCCGAAAGATTTGAGAGATAAATATCACCTGAGCTATGGAGAACGTGTTATTCTGTCTGATTCAGGAGATGGTATTATGATACGACATGCCAAGGGGACTTTGAGAGGTATCTTAAGAGGAAAAATTGACACTGAAGGATTGGAAAAGGACCTTAAACGCTTAAGAGAAGAGTGGAAGTTGTGAAAAGCTTTTTAACGGATACAGTAGGCTTAGCTAGATATCTTGAGGATAAGTTACCAAGTACAGCATCTGAGGTCTTCTCCCTTGCAGAGAAAGGGGAAGCTACAATCCTTGTACCGCAAATTGTGTTAGGAGAATTCATATATATTGCAATTAGGGGGAGGCTAAGATTGTCCGATCCTAAGGTTGTTGTCAAGCAAGTGATAGATGAATTAATGGGAACCTCTTTCATATTTCCATCAAATTTCCCAGAACATGGGTGGGATATTTTTCTAAATCTTGATATTCCAGAACTACATGATAGGTTGATAGCCGCAGAGGCTTTATCTCGAAGTTTATCACTTATCTCCAACAATCCCGTATTTCTAAAAGTAAATGGTCTCGATGTAATTTGGAACTGAGATTTAAACAATTCAATATAAATATGCGGAGGGCCGGATTTGAACCGGCGGACCCCTGCGGGAATGGACCCTGAATCCATCGCCTTTAACCTAGCTCGACAACCTCCGCTTTGGTACCCTAAATTATTTAGGAGTATATTAAAAAATTCCAAATATTACATAATTAGTAAAATATGCATTTATGATAGGGTAAATGGAGAATTTAAATTGAATATTATGGGGTTTAGAACCAGATTTAGTTTTCTTTTGGTTCATACTTTAGCCTGAGAGTAACTGTCGCATCATGTACCATTTTCAATAATTTTGGATAATTTTTATTCAGTTCAGGTCTTAGCAGCTTTACTGCAGTTTCCAGTGATATTCTATTGCCAGCACTTACTATACACCCTTTTGATAACATCACTGCCATCTGTTTATCCTCTAAAAACACAGAATTACCTTTTACTTTTCCAAGTTGTAATGACTTTGCAACGCCTATTGTAGGCAAATTTAATTCTATTCCCGCGTATGTTGCCAACCCCATCATTCTAGGATGAAGCAGGCCGTTCCCATCTACAAGTAGAATACCTTCAAAATCTCCACACAATTTACGTATAAATTTCATCTCTTTGAAAGCTAAATACCCGGGTATATATGGAAAATCAGAGTTTAAAACGATCTCCTTCCGTTCAATGTTCCCATCTTTATACCAAAGGAATGCCCCGTATCCAACTCTTCCAGAATAGGAAACATCAATGGCACCAAAAGAACTGCTTCTGAAATCGTCACTCACATTGATACTATCTTTCATATTTTCTTGTATCTTTGCTAAAATCTTTAATGGAAATTCCGTTTTAAAATCTGTAAAAATGACATTTTCAAAATCACTTATTCTATGTTT
>JAKAYH010000466.1 GCA_021826835.1 Thermoplasmata archaeon
CGATTGTCCTCCCAAATATCTCCAAAACAGTATCTGAAGTTCTGTATGAGGATGAAATTATTCTAAGACTTATTTTCATCAGCTAAATATGCATATCCAGCTTAAAAAAATATCCATCAATTCCAATCCACTTCTTTCATTCTATTACTATCCAAATTTTATTACATTCTATTAGGATCTTAATATTTAACGAGTATTCTCATTAAAGACTTCTGGAATTCCACAACTGTGTTGCATAACAATCTATCATCCTTCATAGTGTTGTAATAGAGCTTCTTCAGCCAAACTTCCTGAATCATGTAATCTGTTTTCTTGCTTTGATGATCTCTCCCATTGCTCTCTTGAGATTTAAAAGATCTTTTTCAACTGTCCATCTCTTCTTATTTTCCTGGAAACACTTTCGTTCATCTAATCCGGATTCCATGAACTCCCTTGCCGTTCTTCCTCAGGTTGTGAAATTTCTTGACATCGAATTCAGATTCTTCATAAGTGAAGTAATTGTATCTTTGCTATTATTGCTCAAAATATAGAATATATTTCTGGAATCGCCGCCATATACAAATACTATCAGATGCGATTCCAGTGACCTGAATAATGCATTGAACACTGATCTGATTCTGCAATGAATTCGATGATCCTGTCTGGAATGATGAATGGTCTTTTGTTCTTCTTCCTGTTATAATCCTTCAGATCATACATGTGAACTTCAATATCATCAAGAACTGGAATGCGTCTCATGCTTTTTACACGTAATTATTTTACAGTGACCAAATCTTTTCCATGATATCATCTAGGTTGTTGAATTTCACAAACAACATCCATTATATTTTCAGGAAAAATTATTGGATGGTTTATGCAACACAATTTGAGTATCCACAAGATATAAATATAATTGGGATTTATATTTTTTAATGGATGTGAAACTCAACATAAATCGAGAGGCAAGAAAAAGTATAGGCAAAATAACAGTTGTTTTCCATTCTCTAATAATGATTTTTTCCATAGGTTTTACGGTAATCACTTTCAACAATTCGTCTCAGAACTCTAATTCAGTATCAAATGTTAACAGCAATGTTCCTGAAGCCCTTTATTCAAAATGTGGTGAATCTGTCTGTTTTGTGGGAAGTCAGCCAATCATATCCTTTGGTTCCTTTAAGTATCCTGTTCAGTATGACATTTTCAAGATAGGCACACAGTCAGATAAAATTGCATCACCTTATGTTTCCGATACGCCAGCCATGGGAAATGTGTCTGTGGTGAATTTCAATTCATATCATACTAAGGAAATTCAAAATGGTAAATGTACATCTGCAGATCTAATAAGAAGTGGAAACCATACGAAGGCTGTAGATGCATTCTTCTTCGACAGTTATGGAATGAGTTCTTCAGTTGCATTCCAGAATATGATTAATGCAAGTGCAGTATACATTGTAGATTTCACAGTTGTATTACCAAATTCCAATAACTTTAAAATTTCAGGTAAAGACGGTAATTCTGTTCATTCATTGAATCAAAATGATTTCATATTAGATCAGAATGATTCCAGCATTAAAATAGGTGGACTTAACATAAACTGGATATGTGATTCAAATATCTTTCACATGGGAGAGATAAAGAAGATGAATGGATACGATACGTTAATTCTTTCATTTGGCCCCGTAAAATTGAGTGCTCACGAAACATACACCATTGATCCTAATATGGAACCAACAATCTCTCAGGGAAGACCTATCCACCGAAGCGGTGGTGGTGGAAGTGGAGGCGGCGGAGGATCTACAGGCACTACAACCTATCCTCCAACTCTCTCCAATCTGGACATAAGCCAGCCATCATCCACATGCTTTGCCAATGGTTCATCAGATGGACATGTAAAAATATCGTACACTGTAACTTCTGATACTAGTAATGGGCCAGTTAGAGAAGGCTACTTTGAGGTAACCAGAAATGGTAATGATATTCTTTTAGGAACCTCAAACGCATATCAATGCGAAAATAAGTGTTTCAGCACAACTGTTAACAATATAGGTTGCTTCAGTGGATTTGAAATTGCATACCAATATCCTGGGACATCAGAATGGACATGTCAGGATCATCTTGGCCATTCTTTTAATGAATACGTAAATTTCAATACTGGATATGAATTACCAGATTTACAGGAGTTTCCAGGACAGGGTAAGGTTATTGATGCTTCAACTGGAAAGGTAATAGCTGGAATTTCTGGAGGAATAATATTGAGGAGTGATTCCGACAGAGTATATCTTTACCAGAGCATGATATCTCCGAAAAATGTAATGGGTGTGAATAAGAGATGTTATTCCTTTGAATATTCCGGGAACAGCAAAGGTGTTAGCCAATCAGTCTATTTTCATAATCTTCAGGCATCATGTGTATCAACCACTTGTGATTACACTCCACTGGAATATTTCGTTGCAGCGGTTGCCGTAGTTTTAATAACCGCTGCATTATCTGTAATGACTGATGGAGCATCTACAATTGCATTGATTTTCGAAGGTGGTGCAATTACGTTACATATTGCCATAGCTCTGGGCGAATATTTTGCCAATCCAGATCATCCTGTAATATTAAACAATGTTAATCATGATCAGAAACTAACGTGCTGCCAAAATGCATTTGATAAAGCACCCAATGTACCGGATCCTTATTTCTATTATGGATGCTATCAACCCTCAAATGTGTTTAGCGAAAGGTTTAATTTGTCAGCAGGATATAATGATCCGTCGACTATGGATCATTTCACCTATGGAGAAAACTTTGTGCTGATTAATACAACATTGACGGGAAATGTATGTGAAGAGAGAGAAACCTATTCTGGTTCTTTTACCAGTCCAGCGTATCTGTTGTTTGGGTGATTAACATGGTAAATTATGATATCCTTTTACCATTCAATTTT
>JAKAYH010000467.1 GCA_021826835.1 Thermoplasmata archaeon
CAGATGTATCATCAACGGAGAGTCTTTCCATCAGTATATCCTTCAGATGAAACTTCTCAATGACATCAATCAGGGGGACAAATTCACCATACCTGTATGACGTTCGGGGAAACACGTTCCTGACTTTCTTTATCTCTCCATCCCTGTTCTTTCCCAGATACTTGCTGTGATACTTTGTGTTCCTTGTCTCTTTATCATAATATGGTGTCATCTCGTAATAATATTCGTTGCCGTTGATCCTTTTCTTTCTGATCTTTCCCTTACCCTGATTGATCTGTTCTGTCAATGTACCTATGCAGGCACACGATATAATAAACCTTTCCACTGGAAAAACACGTGCAATACTAAACCTAACAGAGATTTTCACACCACAATGATCCTAAACACTGGGAGTTCAGGATTGAAAGGAAAAGGAGGTTGAAGGAAAATGTCTCATTGGAAGACGGAATATCTGTCCAGAATTAAGGGGCTCAGATCGTGTCGATTTTGAGCATTTTTAATTGGCGTTTGTATTGAGAATGTGTGGTGTTGATATTTGGGTTATGGATATTGAAGTTAATCTTAATGTAGCATTAAAATCTGGAAACGAACGTAGCACAATCCAAGTATTGATAAAAAAGTTATTTTCTATAGTAAAATTGATTATTTGAGATACATTGTTTTGTCTAAAAGCAGATCCATTAAATGTTAGGACAGGTCTGAGACTATGGCATTCATTAATCATTACGATTGCAGAATTTCCTGAAGAGTTATTGCTTATGGATAAATTTAATTTTACATTAAACTGACCAGGCGGGAGGAAGAATTTTGTTTTACAATTGGAGAAAATATCAGTGTAATTTGAAATATTCTTGCTTTCTATGTTCGATTGATTACCGTAATTACCAGAAACGTTTGTAAAATCATTTGGCGAAAGTTGTGTTGAATACGGAGTATAAATAATCGGGGGACCTTCATAGAACCTCTTTAGAAGAATTATTCCCTTCTCCTCTGCAAGAACTCCATAAGAACCGCTTTTCACGAATTTATTATACCATGGTTCTATATTTAGGAAAGTTGAAATTGGAGCATACGGATCGATTAATGTATAATTGATGATTGTTTTTCCTTCATACAGACCAGGATCTTGCCATCCATTTCTATCAGCTAACTGTGGTAAATTCCTTTCAACTAATACGGAAGCGTTTTGCGGGATAAGAAGGATCATAGAAGAAATATAAGAGGAATAAATGGATGGGGTAAGTCTTTCCTCAAGTTGAAAGTTATATATTGGAAATTGTGGGGCATCATTTAAAGTGTTTGGCATATATTGGTTAATAGGCGAATAGGGAAGACCTAAAAGATTTAAGAGTACAACGATAATTACAAACGTAATAAACCTATTCTTTTTTAGATTAGTAAAAACATTTTTTAATGCTCTATTTTTGTTTAGATAATACTTAATTCTCCTTTCTTTATTATTAATCCCTTTATTTTGCTCTACATCGATGACAATAATGAATAATATGACACCTATATTATAGGGATAAGAAAATTCAAACCACCCATAATAAATAAAGCTGCTTAAGAATAAAAGTATAAAATAAGGAAATAAGAGCAAGGTATACTTTGAAGATGGTAAAAATAATAAATATGGAATCAGGATCAAAATCGTAAAAGTTAACTTTAAGAATATATTTAACTCTATTGATTTAATAACAGAAGAATTCCCAAAAACTGATAAATTGCCTGACAAAGAATTGACATGTCCACCTAAAATAAATGAAGAGAGGCTTCCAAAGAAATAAATACCAAGCAAAATTATAACAAGAGGCACCAACATTATTAAGAAACTTAATAGTATTCTCTTATAGTTACTTATTTTAAAATTAAGGAAGAATTTGTTGTTTTGGTTAGATAAAGTCTCTATAAATAAGAGAAAACCAAAAATTAATATTGTCACCGCAGCAAGATCACTCGCCAAGGATGCAAATGTAAAAAACAATGTAGTCAATATTGGTCTGCCTCTTGAAATAAAGTAAAACCCGAAAGAAAAGAAAAATGGAAACATATATTGGTAGTGACCAGGATCAAATATTGGACCCAAAAATGCATAGTTAAATAAATAAAAAGTCATTATTACCAAAGCTTTTTTTGGAGAAATATTTAGTTTGACGGATGTTACAAATAATACGAAAGCGGTGATAGATATTGTGATATCCTCAAATATTATGATAGAAAAAGGAGACGGAAACAGTCTTACAATAGGAACAAAAATTAAGTAGATCATTTTTCTTATCTCTGAATTATTTGTGTAAGGATTTGGGATTGGGAATTGATAAGCTAATGAAAATGTTTGGCCGAGATCCCATATGTTATAACCAAAATTGGAATATTGGACATAATTGAGGTAAAATAGTACAAAAAACCCAAGGGTATTCACTAATATCGCTAACAGGTAATAATAGTTATTATGATTAACAATCTTTTCCAATTACTAGATGATTTCTAACAGCATATTAATTTTTTCTTTTGAATTGTCCTCCTTTAAATTACGACGAATTCATAGTCAATGTGGTCAGAAATAGTTCCTGTGTCTCTCATTTCATTCTATTTTATCCATTTTATCACTCCTTCCTCATAGTCGATAAAGAATTCTTCCCACCAGCCCCAGAGCCTGCGCGATTCTCCCATGATGTTCACTACCACATAGTGGTGCAGTATTCGTTCAAGTACAGATTGTGCTATGACCTGTTCCCCAAGTATCTCTCCCCATTCGCTGAATGACTTGTTTGACATGACGAAAAAGTAAATTCTTCGGGCGATCAGCAATAAGAACAACTGAGGATGAAACATATAGATAAAGGGAAGAAGCTTATTGATCGTATGAACAGTTTCGTAGTAGGAATAGATCTTGGAGAATCGCGCAGG
>JAKAYH010000468.1 GCA_021826835.1 Thermoplasmata archaeon
TTCTTCAAAGTTAAGCCTCTAACTTTGGAACTAATCTGACAGGCAAGGACAAGTAATTTCCATCTTCTTCCAATAAAATTCCTCTTTCTAACAATGTCCTTATAGCATCGTCCAATTCAAAATATGAACTTTTGCGGTGTGTCATTTCACTTAGTTCTTTAAACGACCTTACTTTGTCACAAATCAATATAATTTCTTTCTCTATTCCTGTATAAGTTAGCTCAATCTTCTTACCGTTTCTATTGTCATAAATTTTTAAGAATTCGGGTCCACTCCTATAGTTAAGATATGGTGGGTTCGCGCTTCTCTTCTTTGTTTTCCATTCCGATATTAGTGAGTTTATTTTCCTAACATAAACCGTGAACTTTCTTTGATAATGTTTATCATAATCAAAGTAATAGGCGATTTCTTCAATGTCCTTGATATTATTCGGATAAATGTACGAATAATCTTTCAATGGTGTAATTTGCTCGAAACCAAATTCATCTCTAAAATCGAAGTTTGGACTGAAGCGATGCATTTCTATATTGGAAATTCCCCCGGGAGGGGTCAGATGAAAAATATGTGGTAAGACCCTTTCTTGAATTAAGAAATCATCTTCCTTTTCTCCAGGGAATCCATAAAGAATGTTCCAGAGAGGCTGTATGTAGAATTCCTTTAGCCATTTTAGCGTTTGAATATTTTGCAACATTGTTGAACCTTTTCTCATTAACTTAAGGACGTGTGAAGACAGAGACTCTATTCCCGGCTGAACAAGCCTAACGCCTGCGTTAGACATAATGAGAATTTGCCTCTTGGACAAAGCTGCTTTTACTTCGAAGAAAAGATTAAGCTCGATTTCCATTTTGGATAGTCGCTTCAGCATAGTAGTTACGTATGCTTGATTTAAAATATTGTCTGTGACAGTAAAATCCACTGTTCTATATTTTTTGGATATAGTCAATAAGTCGGATAGAGCCTTTTCTGGACTTTTTGACCTATAAGAAATCCCCAATCCATTTAATCCACAAAAAGTGCATTGTGAGTTTTGTCCCCACCAACACCCTCTACTGAATTCTATTTTTATGTCGATGCTGTCTAGATTTAGTTCTGGCGAAATGGTCAAAAGTTGTCTAAAATAATCATCACAGTCCATTGTTGGATATACGTTTAAATCCCTAATGAGAGGGGAGGGTTCGTTAGAAGCAACCTTATCATCGTGTCGATATAATAATCCTCTAATGTTCCTTATTTCATTTTCATCCTCTTTTAGCACGCTTTTAACTAGGGCGGGCAGCGATTCCTCACCCTCACCTGAAATAACATAGTCGACATATTTGCAGGTATTCATGATTGCTCTTCCCATCACACCTTCGCAGTTATCGCCGCCAAATATTATTATAGAATGAGGGTAGATTTCTTTTATTAGTCGGGATATCGCAAAACTTGGAATGTTTTGGTTAAATGTTGTTGAAAAAGCGTAAATTCTAGCCCTGGACTTTTCTATTATTCTCTTCAATTCATTCATATATGAAGGTATGCTTTCATTCATGAGGTCACTTATTATTTCTTGGTAATTCTTCCCGAATGCCCTATCCAGATAAGTTGTAGTTGCTTTATCATTATCTTTACTTTCATATGTTCGTTCGAGGTAGTCAATAAAAGAGGCGTTGATATATTCAAGATAATCTTTCACTGGCTTGCGGGTAAAACTCTCGCCGAATGCATAATCGCTAAAAAGTCTTTCGCCAAGAAACATCAATGGCTTTGATTTAAACATTCTGTCATATACTTTCAGTGGAATGTATTTTAAAAGTATAAGATTTGCATATAATGTCTTCGTTTTTAGGCCAAGTTGAGCGATGATCGGTTTAAGAATACTCAATTGGATTGAGGGTGACCTTATATCGTGCCAGGGAGCATTAATGAATAGAACATCGTCGAAACTTAACTGTTCTGAATTATAAAACCTAACTCTGCTGTTTGATTTCATAACGTTTTGGCTGATTATACAAAACATTATATTGAGGTTTTCCAAAAACCTCCACCGAAAACCTTTTTCATGACCTCATGATCAATATTCATGAACCTTTACCACACTGGTTTATCCGAACTATACAAGGAGATTGAAACGCTTGGTGATCCTCTCACAGGAATATCAGATCGCATTGATTTCGAACGGATAAGGCCAATATTGTCAGATCTATTCACTAATGATACAGACAAGGGTGGAAGACCAAATTATGATCCCATACTTATGGTGAAGATTCTATTATTGCAGCAATGGTACAACCTCTCAGATCCGCAGATTGAAAGGGAGATTCGTGATCGGATATCGTTCTTAAATTTCCTGGGATATCCTGAGAAATTACCTGACCGGAACACCATATGGTATTTCCGCGAAAGATTATGGAAAACAGGAAAGGATCGTCTCGTTTTCAACGGGATAAGAGACCAGATCATGGCTAAGAGAATCCGCATTAAGAAAGGTACCATGCAAGATGCATCATTCATAGAGGCAGATAAGGGAGAATATGGCAAACCCGGGGGAGATGATGCAAAGACCCGCAGATCCAGGGATGGTTCATCAGCAACGAAGAATAATAAGAAACACTTCGGTTACAAGGCACATACCCTTGTGAATGAGATCAAGATCATTGAGAAGCTTTCAGTAACGCCTGCAAATGTGCATGATTCAAAGATCGATCTAAGTCTTCCCGGAATCATATGCTACCGGGACAAGGGATATTTCGGCTCTGAATGCAGGGGAATAAACGGTACAATGGATCGGTCAGTGAGAGGTTATCCACTGCCGGTTAAGAGCATACGCAGGAATATCAGGATATCTAAGATCAGATCGGCGGTGGAACATCCCTATGCATTCTTCAAGGGTATGTTCCATTTCTTCCATGTAATGGTAACAACGGTAC
>JAKAYH010000025.1 GCA_021826835.1 Thermoplasmata archaeon
CCGATCTCATGATGGATGCTGGTCAAACTCACTTGCTGAAACCGGAAGCATTGCACACACAATAATAATCAAGCCGTTCAAGGACAGGAATTATGTCTTCGGTGCAATAGAGGTTCAATCTGAGTTTCTCAAGGGATTCAGGATCTTCTACAACGGATTCAGGCATTCCGGGTCCATTAGGGAGGTTATGCAGCTGGACGCCGTTGACAGTCGGAGAAAGCTTTACAGGATAATATTCAGGGAGAAGTACGAGGACATGGTCTCAACGGTGATGTACGAGCATTCGTCACTGTTCCAGAGCGATTTCATTGACGGAACTGGTGAGGAAATTGTTGCCATTCTACCACAGGACGACATTCATGATGTTAAACGAGAGCTTGAAAATCTGGGAGATCTTTTCTACTTCAAGGTAAGGTATGTGAACATAGATGATTTTGTTCGCACAAACCTTGATCTCACTCCACAGGAAAGACATGCACTTCACTGGGCTCATTCCTCTGGTTATTATGAAGTACCCAGGCAGGTACATCTTGAAGATGTTGCTGCTAAAGTAGGTCTTTCAAAATCTGCACTTGCGGAGGCTTTAAGAAAGGCAGAAAGCAAAGTCATAACAAAGTGGGAATCGGAACATATGTTCCTTCACGGCCTTTTCTCGAAATAACATTCCATTGCTTGGATGCTGCATCGTGTCTGAGTTATGCAGTGGCTGGAACCGTAACTGTACTGGACAACTGTTATATTGATGCATCATAATCCTTTGAGATGAGATACGCCTTTCACCTTACAATCAGGCATGGTATTGAAGATGAATACGACAGAAGACACGCGAATGTCTGGGACGACATGAGGAAGATGCTCAGTGATGCTGGTATTTCGAACTATTCAATTTTCAGGGATGGAATCCACGTATTTGGTTACTGGGAGTGCAATGATCTCCGCAGAACACTTGAAGCTGTCAACAGCAGTGACGTGAATGCCCGATGGCAGGAATACATGAACGACGTCATAATAACACTGCCGTCTGAAAGAACGTCCGTGGGCATGAAGGAAGTTTTCCGCCTGGATTGAGACAGGTATATTCTAGCTGAAATTTTTTTAATGGCAACGCCAACTTCTGGAAATATCAGATCCATAGAATGACCAGGAATAAAAAAATAGACAGATAATATGGCACCCAATGGCTAATATTGAGGCTATGTGACTATCACTGTAGATTGACCAGCATTCCACCGTCTGCGAGCAGCTCAGTTCCGGTTACATAGGTATTCTGGTCTGAGAGCAGGAAAAGAGCAGGTTCTACCATATCATCAGGAAGGCCGAGACGCTTAACTGCAGTCCTGTTCTCCATGTACTTTCTCTTCTCCGTGTCAGAGAGATCCTCGGCATTGATGTCTGTCAGTATTGTTCCAGGCTCAAGGCTGTTCACCAGAATTCCATGTTTTCCAAGCACTATTGCCAGTGAATGAACAAGCCCGTTCAGTCCAGATTTTGTGATGGTATAGTGTGTCTGGAACTCTCCACCGACTATTGCGCTTATTGAACTTATGAAGAGTATCCTTCCCTTGATGCCAGATTCAATCATCTTCCTGGCAGCAGCCTGG
This sequence comes from Thermoplasmata archaeon, assembly GCA_021826835.1. The sequence goes on from JAKAYH010000025.1 coordinate 1,602, forward strand.
GTGATGAAATAGTGGCTTTCCACATTCACCTTCATAACTGTCTCGAACAGCCTGACATCAATGTCAAAAAAATTCCTGAATGGGCATATTCCAGCGTTGTTAACAAGGACATCCAGATGACCCATTTCCTTCTCAACGAAACTCATGAGAGATGGGACATCCTCAATGTTGCTCTGATCTATCTTGAACTTTAAGGCTTTCCTCCCCAGCTGTTCTACCTCTCTTAAGAATGTATCCGCTTCTCTGTCATGTGACGAATAGGTAATGCATACATCAGCACCCTCCCGTGCCAGGCCAAGAGCTATTGCCCTTCCTATTCCTCTTGATCCACCGGTGACAAGCGCTTTCTTTCCACTGAATCGATCTGCCATAATGGACAATCTCCTGATAAAATAAAAATTGAGGATGTTACCCGCTCACCACTCCGCTATTTGAGCTGCCGCATCTTTGCATCAAATTTACGCTGCTAAAATGATAAAATCCTATTATACGGATCATAATCAACATATGAAAATATATAAGATTTAATACTATATTTACGTATTCCCGAACTGGTGCATGATAGTGATCTGTACCCTCAATAATGGATAGATTTCAATGATAGGGTGTCTCATGTTTTAGCAAATGACGATTTCCATTATCTCTTGTGGGTTCTCCCACATCAATGTTTGATGCAACCATTAAGTTATAGGCAAATGGTCTTCATGCCAATTGTAGCGTCATAGTTCCTGTTCCTTGTGTACCAAATATTCTCGGCCTCCATTATTTTCTCCAGTACCGAAAATATCCTCTCAACCAGCTTTTGGGGCATGTTCATGGACAGTACAAGATCTCCCGAGTTATCCAGCATGTCTTTCGTTCCATGCAGCTGGCAGGACACCGGGAATGTTGATACTTCGTTGCAATTTATTGGAGTATCAATTGATTGCTATAGGAGATTTAACCTACATGAAATGAATTGAGGATCAGCCTTAATTCAGAGTGGAGAGGGGCACGCGAGGAATAAATATGTCTAGTCAGTGTGAGTCTGATAACATGAATTTGCAATACGCCTGTTTAGCGAAGCATACATACGTCTCGGTGATGAGAGGTGTGAAGTGATGCTCTCTGCAAAGTTCCAGGCTGCAGCGAAAGCGAATGGAATACAGCACCGTGAGCCTCAAATGGAATGGTCGATCCTGTCCCCTAAGGGAGAAGACTGCAAAGATATTGAGGGGGGAACGGAATATGAAAAAACGAAATGTAGAGGTGAAACTATAGAAACTGTATCATAATTCTTTTCGTGATATGTACAGAAATGCGAGAAACATTACATTTTCCTATAGGTGTTGACTAGAACTCCAGCTCATCGATTTCCGGATCGTATGCAGAGAGAAATGTGCCTTTTCCCCTGAATTTGGAATATGCGTCAAGGCATTCTAACGTATTTTCAGCGATTCCTATTGGTATGCTCTCTTCCAGATTCCTGTTCTTGAAGGAGCAATCAGAGAAAATGACATTGCCTGATCTGGTTGAAATCTGGAAAGCCAGTGAGGAGCGATGGTGGCATCCCACCCAGGTAACATTGATACCCGGAAGTATGCTGTATGAAATATGGCTGTCGAAAAGCACCAATCTGTTCCATGCATCAAACATCAGATACTGCAGGTTCTTCTGAGGAATGAACAGGTTCCTAGGCTGATGCTTCCGGAAACGCGGTGCAACAATATCCTCTGTCCATCCGCGCCTGTCCATATATATTTTCGCATTCTGGAACAGTGGAATTCCCCCTGTTGTATAGTCCTGAAGCGGGGTGAAAGATATGCCATTAACTTCTGGCGGTTCCACCCCGAGATGTTTCAGTTCCCTGGTTATATCGTAGGACCTGAAGATGCAGCGTTCACCACCAAAATCCAACATCGCTTTATTCCTCTCACTGAGATCGGTCGGAAGCCCTGTATTGATAAGGAAATTAGTTTTCCCGTTTCTCAACAGTAGTGCATGGAATGAGAGTTTTTCCCATTCGTTCCAGCCTTCCATCCAGTAGACCTCAGGCGCTGGTACTTCGGATTCGCCTGTCTTTATTACGTTTACAGTGAACTTATCATTTTCCTCTATCATATTCAACTCCAAATCCTGCTTTTTCAGGTAGTGTAATATATCCATTCTTCGGGTGCGGAATTCCAGTCATGTGCTGTTCCATCCATTCCCTGTACTTGGTGAGGTATTCGGCAAGCGGGGTGACTGCCTGTGGTTCAGATATGATGAAATGCAAGTTATATACATTTCCCGCATGTGGGATGACCTGTGCACCATAAGCCTCGGCAAGCCCTGCTATCTTCTTCATACTTGTAAGCCCGCCTGTCCACATTGTATCTGGCTGGAGTATCCTTATGCCTGCATCAAGAAGCTTCTTCATATCGTGTACATGATAATGGTGTTCCCCGGCAGATATGGGTGTTTCCACATTCCTGGTGAGTGTCTTGAACCCTTCGAAATCATCGGGATGGAGCGGTTCCTCAACCCAGGCAAGATCATATTTTTCCAGCTTTTTGAGCATTCTCACAGCAAAGTTATATGTCCATGACATCCATGCATCTGCGGCAAGTTCCACACTGTATCCAACCTGATCCCGTACCGCCTTGACCAGTTCCTCGTTCTTCTCCATGGCGTTAGGATCTGCGGGTCCCGAGATAAAACGCATCTTCATCACTGTGTAACCTTCATCAACATATTCCTGTGCCTCCTTTTGCAATTCTTTCAGTGGAAGGGGGTGAAGATGGCTTGCGTATGCCTTGATCTTATCCCTTGTCCTTCCACCCAGAAGATCATAGACAGGAATTTTCAGGTGCTTAGCGTAAAGATCATACATCATGAGATCGATTACACTTATTGCATGCATTGAAACACCGGCTCTGCCAAGAGGTAGAGAATAACGGTACAGAAAATCCCAGGCCATGCCGATCTCGGAAGCATCCCAGTTTTCGATTTTCTTGAATAGTGTAAGGGCATAATCAGCCACCAGGGAAGATGTGTTCAGAAAAGAACTGGAACCGTCATCTGCCGTCATCTTAAGAATTGCAACATTATTAATCATTGCAGCCTCTGTTGGGGATTTTTCTCCCAGGATGCCCAGATAATAGTCTGTTGGTTTTACATACGGATATAGTGGCTGATTCACCTTGTCTCTTGCTATAATCTCAAGTTTGGAAATCTTCATAACGACCACGTAAAAAGATGTAAATTAATTTATAACAATATTTCCGTAATGGTTCGGATTATATTGCTGGTTCCAATTCATACCAAACTCAATTTTACTGTTCCTCGGGGTGATTAACCCATAAAGTGTGGTCTGTTGCTTACCATTTTATTTTGTCGCCATAGTACGAAGGAAATTGTAAAAGAGGTAGAATGACATAATCAATTCTATGGGTCATAATGTGTGCTAACTAAACTAGAGCGAAACTGCCTTAACACCTATTTTGAAATGGCATGGCTAATTGGCTTGTACTTTTACGAATTTCGAACTATCCTTGGTCAAGGTTTAATGTCTTGATTTTTTCATCGATAGGTCCAAATGAGATACTCCAATGATTCTCCATAAACTCCAAGAGTTTTAAGCCCCGTTCTTTAATTTGTTCCTCACCCCAATCATCGTAATTTTCAGCAACTTCTATTTCACTAAATGAACCGTTAAAGTAACCCATATTCCCTTCGTCGTCTTTCCTTTTCCTTAAGTAACAAAAATCCTGTAAAGACGAGTTCTTTCCTCTTGAAAGCGCCAATAGGTTCCCCAATGAATTACACAAGTTATACCTGTACTGGCTATTGTAATCTTTGAATTTATCTATCCAACAATGTTCCCTAGAGTTTTGTGGAAAGATATGCTCAATAGTTGAATGACCTTTCTTTTCATTAACAAATTCATCCCAACTAACTTTAGGATTGCCATTTCCAGATTTCTCCATTAAGAAGTTTTCGTACTCGAACAAAAAATACCTTATTCCACTCCAACCAGCAAAACCTCCTCTCTTGTTTTTAAAACTATCCCTCAAGTAAGTTTTGAAAATTTCTAAATTAAAGTAGGCTTCATGTTTTACTCCCTTACAATCTATTCCGCCAGAAATCCACAGATCCACGTACTTAAGAGCACAATCAAGGTTTTCTTTCAAAAAATAAATATTTCTTGCCAGTGCGTAGAATGAGCTATCGCCTATACTGGAATTTTTCCGTGATAATTTTATTACTAGAAAAATAAATCTTTCAATACCTTGCAATAAGAGGACGGTTTTATTTGGTTCCGTCTCCCTATTTCTCAATAATACGGCCATCAAGAGCGGTTTGAAAGATGTGAATCCGATTCTTTCCAATTTCAGAATCATTTCTTTTATTTTGAAACTATATAGAATTTCCTCAGGATTTTGAATCTTATACCAAATTGCTATGCTTTCTTGCAAACTATCAATATATTTCTGAATAGTCTGAACTGTGACTTTTTTATTTAGGACATTGTCAATTGTAAAATGCTCATTCAATAAGTATAATTTGTACTGCTCTGACGATTTTCTGGAGTATGGAAAGTACATTTTCCAATGGTCATTAAGAAATTCGTCGTCGTCAAGAGGCTTTTCTTTCTTTGCCCCAAGGTATCTATAAATTTGCTTCCATGCATCGTTGATATTGGACCTTAGTCTCTGGTTTTCCACTTGACTTCCCTCCATCGCGGTGGATAAATAAATTAATCTATTCTTTAACAACTCTAGGTTACTAAGTTTCTTTCCGCGATTGTTCATTGTTTCAAACGCTATTGAAACATCTATGTCATCTTCAATTTCATAAACATTGAATTTTAAGGACTGGGTCAACTTTTTGTAAATGGCTTCGACTTCTTCTTTTTTCATTACTTTAACTTTCTTCGCAAAGAAAATCTTCGCAGCCAGAAGATTAGAAGTATAGAGGGTCTCTATTTCTGCATTGGAGTTAGAAAGTTGGCCGAGAATTTTAGTTTTGAAGTATTCAAAGCTAGGATCATCTTTCTCATAACCGAACAAAAAAGTCTTTGATACCGAGTCACCTGGTCTTTTAAGATAGAGATACTTCTTGATGATTTCTTCTTTAGTATCATAGTTCAGAACTTCTCCATCTTTAAGGTTCTCGATAATTGTTTGGATTATGATTATACTTGTTAGTAACCTTTGTTGACCGTCAACAACATAGAAGGGCGAATATGACTTCTCCTCAATGGCCCAGATATCATCTTCCCAATTTGTGTACCTCGTCTTTTCAACTTTTTCTATGGTTAAAACACCTATGTAGTGAGACCTACCAAGCTTTAAGTTAATCAGGTCTTTCCAAAAATCATTTAACTGATCTTCTCCCCAGGTATACCCTCTTTGATAATCAGGTATTCTCATTAGCCTCTCGTAAAACAATTTATTCAAAGAATTTAAGCCGTTGAAAACCAAAGTCCTGCAACCCCAAATATTTAGGAAGAAATGTTTGTTGATAAATAATAATTTTGCCATTCGCTACTTGTATACTTTGTCTTTTTAGAGTATTTATAAATCTACCTAATATTACGTGATCTTGCATATTCTTTAAGTCAAGTATGATTTCATGCGTGGTCACGGATGCGCAAAGTTGATCTTGAAGATTATTCCTCGTGGAGCAGCATGGATATCCCTTCCTGCATTCATCGCCCGGATAGGATGCTTTCAATAGGGAGTTTATAACCCCGAAAGGCTTTATCCATTGTCATTACTACCTCTCTCCAGAAAATACCTTAAACCAATCGCAATGGTTTCATTGAATTAAAATAGCATATAAAGAAGAGGTAAAAAATGGAGGAAAATAAAAAAAGAATCAATGGATCTGGATTCATGGATAGACCAACGAGTTAGGTTGTCATGGGAATCGATGATGCGTTCTTATACAGGGATTCTCTAGGCAGAGGTGCATAGTGCTCTTCTTATTGTATCAAACGGTAAGAAATCTACATTCAGTATGAGTCGATCTTACAAAAGATGCAGAAGTTGGTGGATCATGGTGAATTTATATCGTTACCAATCCTTAGTCGAACCTGTAGCATTCTGGTGCGTTGATTGGGATACGACTTCATGAAAAACAACAAAACAACCTTGTGGTGTCAGCGAAGGAAAATTAAAGAGAGAAATCCGATTAAAGTCTATGACAAGACAAGGGTGAAAATCGAGTGACCGTTAAATCCAATATATTAAAGGTTAATGTAGTTGGCAAACTGCCGATTACTTTAGAAGGCGTTCAGCTGGCACTTCAAAACGCTGAGAGATTATTCAGCGATTCTCAACAAGTTAGTATTCCAACAAAGGTAGCTCTTTTGGAAATCGGCCTTGAAGAAATTGCAAAAACTTGGGGGATACTTCTTGGGTACGAGAAAAATTTGTTCGATAAAAGACCAGGCCTCATGAAAACGTTCTTACGATCGGCACATATCAGTATAAATAGCTATAACGAAAATATTGGAAAACTTGGTAGTGTAATCACAGATTTTTTTGATGACGTAGACCCAGCATACTTTTTGGTTCCTTTTGACACAAACTCTTTCGCAGACCACGGTGCAAAGATTAGGTTTCTCTCAAAATTTATAAAGTACATTCGCGAAATTCAACTTCCATTACTACGAAATAGCTCTGATAGAGGCAAATTAAAGCGGGAAATTCTTGGAAGATATATATCCAAAAATAAATCGATGGATACGAAAGAAGCTGACAAACTCATAGATGAAATACTTGACGTGGATGATGAACAACTTAGTTATATTGTGAATCTCAAAGAATATGGACTGTATTTACACGTTGAAAAGGATGTTTATATTTACCCAAGTGCAAGAAGCTTCGAAACTGAAACTCTAGAAAACCTGTTAGCTTTGCTAATAGGGATGGCGAAAAATGAAGTAAGTTTGCTGTTTATAGTTTTAGGGAAGACTAAAAAAGGGAAAGTGAACAGATGACCGAACCGAATAAGTCAGATGATGCCTACAACATCAATTTCGAAAGAATAATCGAGCTCATATCAAAATATGACCAGATCAAGAAATCTGGTGAAATAAAAAAGTACAACGAGGAAACCACAAAAAAAGATTTCATATTGCCTTTGTTTGAAGCGTTGGGTTGGAATGTATACAATAGAGGAAAGAAAAATGATTCTATAAGTGCTGAGGAAACAATATCGAAGAAGCGAGTTGATTACGGATTCAGAATAAACGGTATCCAAAAGTTTTTCCTTGAAGCCAAATCGCTTAGAGAGGAATATATCCATACAAACAGGAAATACGTTACCCAAGCAATCGATTATTCATGGCTGAAATCATGTTCTTGGGCTATCCTTACCAATTTTGAGACCTTGGCAGTAATCAATGCCGATGTCAGAGAAAGTAATTTTGCGAACAGCGTATTCTTTGTCCTGCATCCAAGCGATTTTCTATCTGATGAACGATTTGCGTATTTCTCTAAACAGTCCTTCGAGAACGGAGACCTTGATAAATTAGGCTCTAGATATGGAAAAAAGCAATTCAAGAAACCAATAGACAAGCAACTTCTAGAGGATATGATTCATTTCAGGGAAATTCTTTCAAAGAGCATAACTGCAAACAATCAAGATAAACGCCTGACAGAGGACGATCTTGACGAATCGGTTCAAAGAACATTGGATAGATTGATTTTTATTCGCAATGCTGAGGATCGTGGTCTTGAGGAAAATCAACTCCAATCCAATGCAAGAGAATGGTCTAACAGAGGGAGGGGAAATCTCATAAGAGAAATATCAAGGGTTTACAAGAACTACGATGAGAGCTATAATAGCAAGCTCTTCGCAAAGCATCTATGCGATGACCTTACTGTTGACGATGAAACGCTTCTTGAGGTAATAGAGAGTCTTAATCACTCGAAGGATAACTCATACAGATACGATTTCTCGCTGATTGAATCCGATGTATTGGGGAGCATTTATGAACAATACCTTGGCAACATCTTGAAGAAGACGCCTAAGAGGGCGAAGTTAGAGGAGTCTAAAACCCACAGGAAAGAACAGGGAATCTACTATACGCCTTCTTACATTGTTGATTACATTGTCAAGAATACAGTTGGTGAATATGTCAACACCCATACGCCTGATGAAATCCGTAAAGTGAGGATACTTGATCCGGCTTGTGGTTCTGGAAGCTTTTTAATAAAGGCTTACAAAGAACTTGAAGAATATTGGACAAAGCAAGAAGGCTTAGAGAATGCACGATTGGATGTGGAAGGTGAGCATCAATTCTATTCAAGGAAAGTTGAAATCCTGAAAAACAACGTATTTGGTATAGACCTTGATCCCAAAGCCGTAGAAATAGCTCAGTTGAATCTATTATTGCAGATATCCGAGAGAAAACAGAGATTGCCTTTGCTACAAGGCAACATAAAGATTGGAAACAGCTTGATTGACGATAAGTCTGTTTCTGATAAGGCTTTCAAATGGGAAGACGAATTTCCTGAGATTATGAAAGAAGGAGGATTTGATATTGTGATTGGGAATCCGCCTTACGTTAGAATACAGAATCTTGATAGTAAGGAAATTAAACACTTTAATGATACTTTCAAATCTGCCTTTAAAAACTATGACATTTACCTGTTATTCGTTGAGAAATCTCTTAAATTGCTGAGAAAAAATGGCAATCTCGGCTTTATAATTCCATCAAAGTTTATCAATGCCGATTACGGAATGGGTTTAAGAAACTTAATAGCAGAAACTAAAACCATGCATAAATTTGTGGATTTTAAAGATATTCAGATATTTGACGATGCAACAAACTACACCTGCTTACTGTTTCTGAGGAACTCAGAAAATGAAGAGTTTGAGTACCTGTATCCTAAATTAAAGGAAAATTTCACTTTGCAAGAAGTTTCAAATAGTGAGATATTCCAGAAATATCATTTGCCAAATCCTATTCAGAACGAATCATGGATTCTATCCAATAATAAGGTAAGCAGTCTAATGAAAAAACTCAAGGAGAAGTATCAAGAGCTTGGTACGATTTGTAAGAATATTTTTCAGGGGCTTGTTACCGGTTCAGACAGCGTGTACTTTGTAAAGGTCATTTCAGAAACAAAAGAATCGGCAAGAATAATGAACCTCGCCGATAACCGCGAATTTGCCATCGAAAGACGTATACTTAAGAAACTATTAAAGGGCAAAGACATCAAGAAATGGTCTGTCGAATGGAATGGTTACTATGTTGTGTATCCATATTTGGTCAAAAATGGTAAAGCTTCTTTGATTCCACTTTCTGAGATTGAGAAAGATTATCCCCTTACCTATGAATATTTCAAACATTACGAAAAGGAACTCAAGGGAAGGGAAAATAACCGTTTTGTGAGTGTGGAAAATTGGAATCAATTTGGACGATTACAAAATATAGAGAAATTCGAACAACCTAAAATCATCACTCAGGTTCTTGCGTCAAGCAATACTTTTGCTTTGGATGATAAAGGAGAGTATTACTTTGTTGGCGGTGGAAATGCTGGAGGATACGGCATCGTTCTAAAGGAAGAATACAAAGACCGTCACTATTGCATCCTTGCGTTACTTAATTCAAAAGTCCTTGAATTTTATCTAAAGAATATAAGCACACCATTCAGGGGCGGATATTTCTCATATGGTAGAAGATTTATTGAGCAATTGCCAATTGAGGAATCTGTTCTTTCCGAAGAAAATGAGTTAAGTCAAATAGGCAAAAAGCTGGTTGAATTACACAAGACTTTGACATTAAATAAAAATGTAGAAACAGACTTAAACAACAGAATTAGAGATGAAATTAAGCTGAATGAGCAGAAACTAAATAGCATAGCTTACAAGGCATACAATCTAAGTAACAGCGAAATTCAAACCCTAGAGAATTTCCTTGAAGCGAAATGAGGACGATTAAGGACTTTGTTAGGAATGGTAAAATCAACGCTGACTATTGAAGAAATACTGGGTCGATACTATTACAAGGAATGGATACAAAATGACCTAAGGGAGATCGGTGAAAGTGCAAATGGGAGTAAAGATGAGTTAATTAAAAGGTACCTTAATTCGAATAAAATTAGGAATAATAGTGTTAACGATATTGCAAATGGACTTATTTCAAGTTTAAGAAGGCATGACTTGAGACAAATATTACGTGACCATGCCATAAGAAATGGAACCACTAAGGAAGAATTGTTAGGAAAAGTTTTTGAAAGCTTCAGTTTTGAACCTTATATAACAACATTAGACCGCAATTGCGACACTTGCGGAATAATTACTGAACATGAACTTCATTTCGATGATTCCTGGAAATCAGACCATTTTAAGTGTTTAACTTGCAATAGTAGTGTTCCTGTGTCTAAGGACAGCGATGACCGTACAGACAAAGAGATAAAGACTGTTTACAATACTTCTGATACAAGTAAATTCTTAAAAGCACATTATTGGCAAGTCATTAGCGTATTTATTGCCATTACGGTAGGATTGGGTGTAAAGTATGGGTGGGGTGTTGGATTCGGTATCTCCTTAGTAATAACAGCAATAATTTCATTCGTGGCATTTCTGATTTCTGAGCATAAAGGTGCAATGTGACTAACATTTCATATCGGTAAGGAATCAAACAACCTTGACGAATCCCTCATTTTCGATATTGATGGTGATTCATACCCTGAGTATGCCAATCCTGAAGGATTCAAGCAATGGTTATTGGCATTGAGGCTTAATTCTCGGGAGGATATTTGTCTGTGGAGCCTCATAGACGGGCGGGGATGCTTGTAATAAGATTCTGTTGGAAGAGCGGATTATTTTCATCCAAACATTGACATATTCCAGAATCGGAGAGACAAGTATATACAGAAACACAGCACTTTCAGTCATGAAAAGAGGATTTCTATAAACTCCAGTTTCGTGCAAATATGAGAATCTTGTTTACTCTGAGAAATTAGTAATATGGCTGATTTTAAATTATATGAATCGTTATCACAAATTAGTTTTCATGGGTTTTTAGAAATTGTCAAAAATCATTCTTACTTTATCTACAATCATAATGACCCTGTCTGAACACAATAGGGATAAACCCGCGTTCTATTCTCATTCATAAACAGTAGTAAGGAGACGCCCTAACCCCTCAAGCCAAATACCTTCAAGTTCAATTGCCAGGTGAATGTTTTCAATTGTGATTTTCAGGAAAAGACGTTTTCATGGCTGAGTTTCTATTTTTCTCTATGTATGTAAATTCACAATTTATCCCCCCACCAAAAATCAAATCTCTCCTACTAATGTGTCTCTGTAATTTCTTAAGGTTTGTTTGGGAGAATTTGCAAGAAAACTGACAACAAAATATAAAAAATTAAGCTGGATTTGGCTGTATCCTGCGTTTCCCTTCCCAATGAGGTAAATACCAAAGTCAACTCCAATATACTTGAAATTCTAAGCTCTTGGTTAAGTATTTTACATCTCCTCATATTTTCCTGAACCAGAGTGGATGATTGTTTCTGTCATATTTCCCGAAATTAAGTTTCAATGCACGAAGTATCTCATTCACAGTGAGGACAAAAAAGTAAATGTATTGCCAGTGAATCAATCTTAACCTGAAATGAATGCACCTTACGATTTCTGGAACCAGGTGGTGACAGATGTCCTTGTTGA